>SLAD01000076.1 GCA_007126995.1 Kiritimatiellia bacterium
CACTGGGCGAGGGACACTATACCGAGCGAGACGTCACCGAAGCGGCGCGCGCCTTTACGGGCTGGACCATTCAGGGCGAGGAGGCCGTTTTCAATCCGATGCGCCACGATGATGGCGAAAAGATATTTTTGGGACAGCGCGGGCACTGGAACGGAGATGATATTATCCGCATCATCTTTGAACAGCCCCGCGCCAGTCAGTTTTTGCCCGGGAAATTGCTGCGCTTTTTCGTCAATCCGGATCCGGACCCCGAGTTAGTTGCCGTCTGGTCTGAACGCTTTGATGAACTTTTCTTCGGCGTGCGGGATTGGCTGGGCGAATTGCTCCGGTCACAGAGTTTCTATGCCGCCGAAAATCGTCAGGTGCGCGTCAAAAGTCCGATCGAGTATGTCATCGGACTCTACCGTCAACTCGAGGTTGAGGAGGCACCGGCGCCGATTTCCGCGCTAGCCTTGCGCCGCATGGGACAGGAACTCTTCCAGCCACCCGATGTGGACGGCTGGAAAGAGGGCACGCACTGGATCAACACGCATACCCTCATGATGCGCTATCACTTCGCCTACTTCTGCGCCACCGGGACCGTCGTGGACGGTTTGCGGGATCGTGCAGCCGACCGCTTGCGCGAAGCGGATCGCCAACCACTCTTTGCAGCCCGTGATTGGGTGGAGCCGTCTGTCTATCGCAATCCAGCGGAATGCACGCAGGTGTTGATGCAACGTGTGCTGGGCCGATCGGCGGAACCGCGCGAGATCATCCATTGGAGCGACTATCTGCAAACGGCCAGCAACAATGCCCGCGTGACCTTCGATCTCGAACGTCGCATGCCGACCCGCCGTTTTCAGGATGCGACCTACTTGTTGTTGTGTTCACCGGAGTATCAGGTGTGTTGAGTTATGCGCTTTCGTTCACAGCTTTATAGTCGACGCGAATTTCTACGCAGCGGATTGGCCCTGACCGCGGCGGCCGGCACCGCCCCGTCCTTCTTGACCCGAACCTGTCTGGCCGTCGATAACCCGCTCGGTCTCACCTCGCGTTCGAGCCCGCAGGACGATCCGGTCTTGGTCGTGATCCAATTGTCCGGTGGCAACGATGGGTTAAATACCATCATTCCGTATACAGATGATCACTATTTCCAGCTGCGTCCGACCTTGGGTATTCGCGCTGGAGATCGCATCCGCGTGAACGATGAGCTGGCCGTGCATGGGGCCTTGGCGCCGCTGCAGCGCCTGTTTGATGATGGCGAGTTTACCTGGATTCAAGGCGTCGGCTATCCCAACCCTAACCGCTCGCATTTCCGTTCCATGGAAATTTGGCAAACGGCGTCCGACGCCAACCAGCAGCTTCGTACGGGTTGGATCGGCCGCTTCTTTGACAACACGTGTGCCGGGGCCCCGGATCCGGGCGCCTTCACCATCGGACGCGAGATGCCGCAGGCCATGCGCCGTGAAACCGGACACGATGCCGGCATCGCGTTGGATCGGCCCGAACACTTCACATGGGCCTCCGATCAGCGCGGTTCAACCCATCGTCGACAGCAGCGGGAAATGCTGTCCCGGTTGCAGCAAGGGGTGGGCCCGGTCCGCGGACCGGCCATCGACTACCTGCAACACACCGCGCTGCAGGCGATGACCTCGACCGACATGGTGGCTGCGGCCGAGCGCAGATATCGTGGCGGCATCGCGTATCCCAACAATCGGTTCGGGCATGATCTGCAACTTATTGCCAAACTGATCGGCGGCGGTGTGGCCGGGCGCGTCTTCTATGCCTCGATCGGCGGATTCGATACGCACGCCAATCAGTCCGGCATGCATACCAACTTGCTCACTCAACTGTCGGAGGGGCTGGTGGCGTTCCGGCGTGACTTGGTGCGGCTGCGACAGTGGGATCGGGTCGCGGTGATGGGATTCTCGGAATTCGGACGGCGTGTCGATGAGAACGGCAGTCAAGGCACGGATCACGGTGCGGCCGGTCCAATGTTTGTGCTCGGCAAAGGTTTTCGGGGCGGATTCCTGGGCCAACACCCCAGCCTCACCGATCAACGACGTCATGAACTGGGCTATCACACCGACTTCCGCAGCGTCTATGCCACCTTGCTGAGACAATGGATGGGCGCCGATCCGGAACCGGTCCTCGGACGCTCCTTCCCAATGATCGATTTGCTGGCCTGAGCCTGATTCCCGCCAGTGGACGTTCCTTCATGCAACTGTTACATTAGCGGTTCAATGCCTACTTCACCCATCAACCTATACGACCTCAGTGTGGCCGACTTGGCAGAGCTGATGCAGGCGTGGGGCCAACCCTCCTTTCGCGCCAAGCAGCTCTATCGCCATCTGTACGTGCTCCGCACCGCCAGCCCACAGGAAATGACCGATTTCCCAAAAGCACTGCGCGAACGTCTGGCCTCCGAAACCGCGCTGGGCGGATTGACTCTGGTCAAGCGGTTGGTGGGCGATGACGGCATGACGCGCAAAGTGCTCTGGCAACTGCCGGATAAGTCGCCGGTCGAGACCGTGTTGATGATCTATCCGGATCGCGCCACCGTCTGCGTGTCATCGCAGTCTGGTTGTCCGATGCAATGCGTCTTTTGCGCCACGGGGAAATTGGGTTTCTTGCATGACCTGACGTCCGGTCAAATCATTGAGCAGGTGATGTGGGCGGAGCGTGAATTGGCGGAAGTGAGGGCCGCTGGAAACCAAGATGTGCCGCAAGGTTTAACCAACATCGTGTTCATGGGAATGGGCGAACCCTTCAATAATTACGATCAGTGGTGGACGTCCGTTGAGCGTTTGCATGATCCGGCGGGCTACAACATGGGGGCACGCAATTTCACCGTGTCCACGGTGGGGCTGGTTCCCGGCATTTTGCGTTTGGCGGAGGCATCGCTGCCCATCAATCTCGCCATCTCGTTGCACGCGGCGCAGGATGACGTGCGTTCCGCGATGATGCCGGTCAATAAACGGTATCCGATTGCAGAGCTGATTGCCGCCACCCGCGTGTACACGGAAAAGACGCGCCGCCGAGTTTCGTTTGAGTACGTGCTGCTAAAGGAGGAGAACGATTTTCCCGAGCAGGCGGCGCAACTCGGGCAACTGCTGCGCCCGAAGGGCGAGCCACCTTTGCTCTGTCATGTGAACTTGATACCTTGGAACCCCGTGCCCGGGACGCCACTGGGCCGTTCGGATCGGCGCCGCGTCTTGAACTTTCAGTCCGTCTTGCGCGAGCACGGGGTGCCGTGTACTGTGCGCGTGGAGCGAGGGGTCGATATCGCAGCGGCTTGCGGCCAGTTGGCGGGGGAGTAGGGATTGCACGTATGGTAAGTCATCACATACTCGATGCATTGGAACAAGTGCGGCAACTTCAGCATGCGCTGCTGCAACGGATTCGCTTCCACGGCTTTTCCGGCCCCACGCGCGCGATTTCCGGCACCTTGGCCTTGTTCATGGCCATCTTGATGTCGACCCATTTTTATCCCCAGACGACGCGCGCGCATTTGCTCGGGTGGGGCGGTGTGCTAATGGTGGCGATGCTCCTGAACGGTGGAGCCCTCGTCGCGTGGTTCCTGCGGGATAAGTCCGTGCAGCGGAATCCGCGTCGCTTGCGACCGGTCTTGGATGTGATCCCGCCGCTGTTTGTTGGCGCGGTGTTGACGGCTGCCCTGATTCTGCGCGGCCAGCCCGACCTGCTTTTCGGCATTTGGATGCTGATGTTCGGTCTGACCAACCTGGCCTCGCGCCATGTGTTGCCGCGCGCCATCAATTGGGTCGGGCTCTTTTATATCATTGCCGGTAGCGCCTGGATCCTCACGCCGGGCATGTCCTTCATGCATCCTTGGCCAATGGGAATCGTTTTTTTCGCTGGCGAATGGGCAGGGGGCCTTATACTATATATCGACGATAAGCGACTGGAACGGGCCGCACCCCGTTTCTACTACGAAACCGAGGCAGACAATGAAATCGAATCCGAATGAAGTGTATTCGGCGCTGAAGCAGGTCTTCCATGAGCCCGCCCGCATGGCGATTTTTACCGCTCTCAGCGCCCGCGAAGAGGGGGCCTCCTTCGCAGAACTCAAGGAATGGTGCCACTTGACCGACGGAAATCTGAACCGTCACCTTAAGGCACTCACCGAAGCCGGCACCGTGCGGATCGCGAAAATCACGGAGCGCACCCGGACGCGAACGCACGTGTATGCGACCGAAATTGGCCGCGAGCAATTTTTGCACTATCTCCGTGCCTTGGAGCACGCCCTGAGACAGACCGCCGGACAGCTAAAAGTACAGGAAACTATTGCAAAACCATCCGGTATATGGGAACTTGCGACGTCAGGTAGTTAAAACGATTTTTTATTTGAAAGCCTACTTTGCGTTGCAAAGTAAGGAATTGCGAATTGATTATGAACGAGCAAATGCAAGCGGAGACTCGGGTGGGGATTGAGGCCTTGGGCCTGTATGTCCCGCGCTACTACGTGTCGCTCAATGAGTTGGCGGCGGTCCGCGGTGTCGATCCAAACAAATTTGCGGTCGGAATCGGTCAGGAATTGATGGCGGTACCTGCGCCGGATGAGGATGTTGTGACGTTAGGCGCAAACGCTGCTCTCGAAGCGCTTGAGCAGGTTGATCGCAGCCAGATCGATACGTTGATTTTTGCGACCGAATCCGGAGTTGATCAGTCCAAAGCAGCGGCGATTTACACCCATCACTTATTGGACTTGCCGCGTCGCTGCAAATCCTTCGAAGTCAAGCAAGCCTGCTGTGGCAGCACGGCCGCGCTGCAGATGGCCTTGGCAATGGTGGCGCAAAAGCCAACCCGCAAAGTTCTGATCATCGCTGCTGATGTTGCGCGTTACGGGTTGGGCACCGCGGGCGAACCCACGCAGGGCGCCGGTGCCCTTGCGATGGTTGTTTCGAGCCAGCCGCGTATTATGGCCTTTGATTCGGAGTGGGGGTCATACACCGAGGATGTGATGGATTTCTGGCGTCCCAACTATCTCGATGAAGCCGTTGTAGACGGCAAGTACTCCATCAAAGTCTATCTCAAGGCACTGGCTGAATCGTGGGCACAATACGCGGAAGAGTCGGGATTCGATCATGCGGATCACAGCCGCTTCTGCTACCACTTGCCCTTCACCCGGATGGCGGAAAAAGCGCATCGCCAACTGGCCAAGCTCAATGGGCTTGAGGTCTCGGACGATACCCAAATCGAAGAAGGTTTGCGGTACAATCGTATCATCGGCAATAGCTACACCGCCTCGCTCTACATTGGCTTGACCTCGCTGCTCGAAGGCACCACCGAAGATCTCACCGGTCATCGTGTCGGCATGTTCAGCTACGGCTCGGGTTGCATGGCCGCCTATTTCAGTGGCGTCGTGCTGCCGGGCTATCGCACGCACCTGCGCCCGAATCGCCGGGTGGAACAATTCGAGACGCGTGTGCCCTTGACGGTGGAAGCGTACGAAGCGTTCTATCAGCACGAGCTGCCGCGCGACGGTAGCCGCTACCTAACCCCCCAGCATGAGACCGGGCATTTCCGCCTCAGCGGAGTGCAAGACCATAAGCGATTGTACGAGCGGGCAAGTCGCAGCGCGAAAGCGGCGCCGGCGCACGCCGCCCAGGATGTCGCCTTGGCCGGGTAAAGCCTCGCACCATGCCGCAGCAGTCCAAATTACTTCGCTGCTCGAAGCCTATAGATTTATGAAGGGAGCAGCATGAAGATAGTTTTGACGGGCGCCAGCGGATTTCTGGGCCGCGCCACACATCAAGCGCTTTCACAAGCCGGCCATCAGGTGATCGCTTTGGGGCATCGCCAAGCCGAGGGTGCCGTGCGTTCACTTGATTTGCGCGATACCGCCGCTTGGCGGAACGAGTTGGTCGAGGCCAATCCCGATATCGTGGTCCACTGTGCCGCCTATCGTGATCCCGATTTCTGTGAGCGTGAACAGGAAGAGACCCGCCGCCTGAATGTGGCCCCGATGTGTGTGCTCGCCGACACCTTGGCAGCCACTGCCCGTATCCTTTTCGTAAGTTCCGACTACGTGTTTGACGGTGAGCATGCGCCCTACGCCGAGGGCGATGAGCGGCACCCCGTCAACTTCTACGGCCAATCGAAACGCGAAGCCGAAGATATCGCGATGGAACGCGCCGACAGCATCATTTTACGTATCCCGTTGTTGATGGGGTGCGGACCCAGCTTCGATGAATCCGGATTCATCGCGAAGACCATTCAGGCCATTGAGCGCGAAGAGCGCGTTGAGCTGGATGACAAGACGATGCGGTTCCCGACCGATATTGAGGATGTCGCCGCCGCGATTGGTTTCCTACTGCAAGAGCAGGCCGCCGGCATCTTTCATTTTTCGGGTCCCGAGGGACGCACACAATTTGCGTGGGCCCAAACGCTGGCCGCATTGATGGGACGCGAGGCGAATCACATCCAACCGGTTGCCGCGCCCAGCGCCCGCCACGCCACGCGACCGGCCAATAGCCAGCTCTCTACAGAGCGACTGCGATCAATGGGATTCGATCGCAGCACGCCCTTTAGCGAAGTCGCCCATCGCGTGCTCGCACTGAGAACCTGAACGGGAGACGGTCTTTACATCATCCCGCTTTGCAGTGAGACCAAACACTAAGACTTTTCGGTACAAACGATGTCGCGCGCTCAGAATCTAAGGGAGGGCCCGCGACTCGCGGGCCGCGGACGGCGAGGCCGCCGTCCCTCCCATTTCATACCGATAAGTATTAGAGGGTGGTATGAGACGCCTCGCCCTGCCGATCCCATCACGCAAAGGCGGGAAGAACACCGGAAAATGCCCCCCAGCGGGCTTGTCCCGCTGGAGCAAAAGTTTCAAGAGATGGCGGGGCCGAAG
>SLAD01000300.1 GCA_007126995.1 Kiritimatiellia bacterium
AGGGGCGCGACAGCGAGTGGACATCGACCTGTTCCCCGCCGATGGTCCGGGCCAAAGCGGCCAGATCGGTCGTGGTGGTGGTAACGCGCACGCGGGCAGACGCCTCATGAGTGAACGAAATCCCCATCACGAGGGCCAGCAAAGTAAATCCTATTCTTCTTATCTTCATGTTCATACTCCTGATCTTTAAGTTGATGGTGTCTGTTGTAGTTAGAAGCGATGTGGCGGATGCCAACCGATGAAGTACGTGCCCTGCAGTAGCACGAAGTGTTCGGAATCATCTTCGCGATCATCCTGCGCGTACTGATACTGCACACGGAAGCGCGAAAAGTCGGTCGGACGCCATTGGTAGTAAATCGAATGCGCTTCGATCTGGGCGCCATCTTCTAGTTTCGAGAACAGGACATCGGTCAAGTCATAGCGATAGCCAATGCCATGAAATCGGTTGAAGTCCCAGTCGGCGTAGATGTAGAAGCCTTCATCGCTGCCGGCGTCAAGTCCGGGCACATAATCGACATGGTTCTCGTAGGCGCTGTAGGAAGCCTTCAGAAATTCCGCGCCCACCGTTAGACCGCGATAGGTCTCGGTGCCGGTGAGGAACTTGTATTTGAGGTCGAGGCCAAACGTATAATCCATCTTCCCGCGCGCCCGTCGGTCACTGGTTAAGCCATCGTCGTCCAGCCTGTCCTCCAGCGGATCCCTGTTGCCGGAAGAGGTCAGATACGAAGCGCCGGCCAGTATGGAGTGTTGACCATTCGGGGTTTGATAAAAGGTCTGGATACGGCCCAGCAGGGGATATCCATCAATGCGGCGCCCCACACTGTGCTCGATTTGGTTATAGGCACCTGCAATGAGCGTCAAGGTGGGATTGAAAAAGGGCGCAACAAACTCGATGTGCCCGCCGTCGCCAATAAACCCGTGATCGGTTGTCAATCCTTCGATCACATAGGGCTGATCCACTTGTGGGAAGTCATGTTCATGTACCCGGTTCAGATAGCCGAACGGGATAAACTCGCGGCCAAACTGGAGTTTCAGGTTTCCCGGCAGAATCGTGGAGACCCACGCTTCCTCCAGGTCAATTTCCCCTTCGTGCCAGCTCAGCGTGACCAGCATGTCAAAATAGGGATCGACCGGTGCGCCGATATTCAGTTCAAACGCCCGCACTTCAAATTCCGTCTCATTGGAGTCGCGCAAGGGTGCCTCCAGGACAATGTCGACACCTGCGCCAATATTCATTGGTGTACCGGCCAGCCCCATGCCTCCGGCCTGAATCACCTGTGGGGCATAGAGCATCGCCGCTGTGCCACAGGCCACGTATAGTAGTCTCCGAATCGCTCTCATTCGCGTATCCTTTCTTTTCGTTTCCACATTCCTGCGCCCGATCACCGCTCGAGGCAATCGATAGCTATTTATCAAGATTTACATGCCAAACACATGATTGGCAATAATAAATTTTGAAAATATATTGCATTCATATTATTAGTCATCAATACAAAATATTTGATTAATCAAAATGGCGGGGCGAGGCGCTTGCCCTGCTTGGCTCGTAGGGCGGAGCATCGGGCGCTGCCGAGCCGCGATCCGGTCATAGAGCTTGAGTCCCGCCGTAGAACGGGCCGTGCCACCACGTGTAGACCTGTATGAAAAAGGACTGATGCTGGACCCGATCCGGCGTATTGGCGTACAGGCGTTCGCGCTCCTTCAGTGCTTCGAGCACCAGTTTGACGTTGCCTTGGCGAAGGTAGCGCAGACCCCACTTGCCGCCAGTTTCGTGCTGCGACTGGAGGTGGTCGGATTGTTCCAGCAGCAACGTGGCGTAGCCGCGCGATGCGGCATCCACCGCGGCGCCCAGGCCGGTCGCGCCGCCGCCAATGATCAGGATATCGATATCGGCCATAGGGTGATTTTCGTATTTATCTGCGGCGATTGCGAAAGGAAAGCGATGCTCTGCTTGCTGGCTTGCATGCGGGTGAAACCGTTCGCAATGCCGTACTCTACCAATGGCAGGGAGCGTGGGAGGAGTCTCATGCCTCCAAAGTCACGTCGCGGCTTGACAATACGTAATTATGTAAAGTACATTATTACGCATGAAGACGGTAATCACAACCACGGATGCCGCCAGGCATCTCGGCGACTATCTGGCGCGGGTACGGTTCAGGAACGAGCATTTTTTGCTCACCAAGAATGATAAACCGGCCGCTGAGCTGGTTCCTGCGATGGGATCGGGTGCAACGACTTGGGGCGACTTGTGTCGTGCGGTAAAGAATTTGCCGCTGGACCCTGAGTTTGCCGATGATTTGGAGGTTGCCAATCGGTCCGATCAACCATTGGAAAACCCATGGGACTGATTCTCGACACCTCGGCGTTGATAGAGTGGGAACGTGCTCAAGCGTCTGGAAAACAGGTAGATCTTTCTCCTGACGAAATCATTCTGATTCCAGCCATTGTCTGGGCTGAAGCACTGATCGGTGTGCGACTTGCATCAACGGTCCAGCAAGCTGCCCAGCGGCGGGCCCGGCTCGAAGCCCTGAGATCCGTTACTCAAATTGAACCCTTTACGCCCCAACTGGCCGAATACTATGCCGATATCTATTCGGAACTTGATGAGGCGGGAACGCCGATTCCGCAAAATGATATTGCCGTTGCTGCCACAGCGCGAGCCACGCAGTTTGGTGTTTTGGTTGGCGCCCGTGATGAGCGCCATTTTCGCCAGATACGTGATCTTCACGTGGAGGTTCTCAAACTCGTGAAGAAGTAAAGCAGATCAAGGAGAGTCGATAATGCCCATTTATGTTTATGAGATCCTCCGCGACGGGGCGGATAGTGGGGAAACGTTTGAGTGCGTGCAATCCATCAAGGATAAGCCGCTGACTGTCCACCCCGAGACCGGTGAACCCGTCCGGCGAGTCATTGCCGCGCCCAATGTGGTCGGCTCCCACACGGATCGTGCAGAGAAGAAAATATTATCGAACGACAACATCGAGCGCCACGGTTTTACGAAATACGAGCGCGCCGCTCCGGGACAATATGTCCGCACGGCCGGAAAAGAGGGCCCGGCGACACTGGGCTGAGGCAGGATTCGTTGTGGACCGTCGGGCGCGAATGCCACCGCCTAACGGGTGTGTTGATTTATCCGCGGCGCGTCGCAAGCGACGGCCCTACAGCCCGGTTATAAGCGTCTTCTGTAGGGCGTCCGCTTGCGGATCGCCGGATTCAACTCACGATTTGGAACAATCAACACGCCCTAACGACGGCGGCTACGAGCTTACTTCGAATGCGCTAACGAGCCTCCCCGCCATCCTCGCTCTTCAGCCCGATCAAGCGGCGCACCAGCAGCCCGCCAATGAACAGTGCCGCCAGGGCGGCCAAAGGCCAGAGGGTGGCGAAGGAGAAGGCGTCAGCCTCGGAATCCACGTGCGTGGCATGATACATCGCGGAGGTATACACAAACGACTTCGCGGCATGGCCGGTGATGGAGCTCAGCAGGAAAACTACCAGCGGCACGCGCAGCAAACCGGCGCTGTAATTGATGACGGAATGCGGGAAGCCCGGGAACACCCGCATTGCCGTTAAGGTGGCAAAGCCGGCGTTGTTTTGCAGGACGTCGTACAACGAGGACTGTTGATAGCTTTCTTTCCATGGCCCGGACACATGTCGCACCAAGATATAGGCGGCCCATGCACCCAGCACGCCGCCCAAGGTCGACCATAATGTCGCCCACGCGGGCACAAACATCACGCCCGCCGCCAGCATCAGGGTGGAGGCGGGCAGGGCGAAGGCATACAGGACCACCATCAGCCCCACCAGCAGGGGAGGCGCCCACCATTGTCCGGCATAGCGCTCAAGCCACGACGCAGCCGTCGACAAATCGATCACACCCGTTGCCTGCAGGATGATCAAGGTCAGCAATAATGCGACAAAGGCGCCGCCTTTAATGATTTCTTTATACATCGGCACAGATCCTTATGGGTAAGACATGCCCTACGAAGCGGTCTTGGCAGTCGTCACTGCAATTCCTCAACGTCTGCTCTATCCTGCAAACGTGAAGTGGCCCGCTTATTTCTGAGGAGTTGCTCCTTGCCGATAAAGATGGCCGGGGTACTTCCGTATGTAGCCGTTACCGCGTGAGGAGCCGCTTCATCATAGGTCACGCCATCAATAGTGTTGATCAAGTCGATCATCACAGGATCCATCCCGAAGCGGATGATTTCATTCTCCTTCTCCAGCGCCAAACCTGCGACGTCGTCCTGATTAAATCCGAAATCGACCAAAGCATTCGTCAGTTGAGCGACGTTATCCGGGGAATTGCGGAAGAAGACATCCAAATCCTTGGTGAACCGAGGATGCCCATGAAATGCGCCCGCATACCCGCCCACGAGCATGTAGTCAACTTGATGCTTTTGGAGCAGAGACAAAAACTCTTCGAAGTCTGGCTGGGTATTCATACAGTCCCATCTTCCCGGCGTTAATGCGCAATTGCTCCACCAAGGCCAGTCGCTGTTCAGGCGACATACGCCGTGCTTCAGCTCGATTGAGCGCCTTTTCCTGCTCGAAGCCGTGTATGACCTGCAGTTTCATGGTGCGAGTCTACCAGACACGAAAGTTGAACGCAAGCGACGCCAGCCCGATCAGGGTTCGACGCGTATCTGCATTCCGCCCTCATCAAATGGACACGTCCTGAGAATTACGGTAGCGTTACGCACCTGTGAATGCTTTCCGACGCAGCTTGCTTTCCGTACTTCTCGTTTTCGGCCTGACCTTGACCGGTTACGCCGAGGCGAGCCCCACGGTGCAATTATTCTCGCCAGAGGACGCCACCCTGATGATCTTGGCAGAACAGCGCGTGACCGATCTGTCTGACGCGACACGGCGCACACGGCCCGTCACGCTGGCGCCGGAAGCTTTCATGGCGGAGGCTCTTCCGCCCGGAACGTTGATCGAGATGCCCGCTTTTACTGATGCTGTGCTACGGGCGTACGTGGATCGCTCGAAAACGGATGTCAACGGAACCCAGCGCATTCGTGCCCGGATCAAAAGTGATCCCAGCGGCATGGTGCTGTGGACCGTGGACGGTGATCGCGTGTTCGGTGTCATCGAGCAACCCTCCGAGGCGCGCAAGTTCTTGATCCGCCGGATCGAGGGAGCGGCCTCCTACACCATCGAGGAACTGGACCCAACGCAGATGGACGTGTTGCAGTGCGGTGAATGTGCGCATCCACATGCGCATGATGTCCCGGTCGGCGCGATGCAGCCTGTGCATGAGCAGGCTTCTGTGTCGGTTTCTTCTGAGGATGGGGCGGAGATTGACGTCATGATTCTGTACACGTCGGCTGCGCGGGATTGGGCGAACAGTTGGGCGGGCGGGATCAACAGCTCCATTGCCCAATCGATGGAGCGGGCGCAACTCGTGGCGGACAATAGCGGCGTGGACTTGACGTTCAACTTGGTGCACTCGGCGTTGGTCAACTATCAGGAAAGTGGTAATGCCGGCACTGACTTGGACCGGTTGAGCGATACCAATAGCGGGTATATGGATGAAATTCACGCTTGGCGTGACGAGTATGGCGCTGATCTCGTGGCCTTGTTCACGCTGGAGCATGTCGTAGGCGGCATCGCGTATTTGTTGGACTGGAAGCCCGGTGCACCGGATCTGGGTTTTTCCGTCACCCGTATTCAGCAAGCACATAATACCTATACCCATATTCACGAGATGGGCCACAACCTGGGCCTGCACCATCGCAAGGATCAAGTACAGCAACCCGGCCCGACGCAATGGTGGGATAATTCTTGGCCCGGGAATACCTGGTCAGCGGGTTGGCGCTGGATCGGCAACAATGGCACACGCTATTGCTCAGTCATGAGCTACAACGAGAGCTGGGACGGCAGCAATGTCTTTACGGTGGCCCACTTCTCGAATCCGGACGTGTTTCATCAGGGGCAGCCGACGGGCCATGCGCAGGATGGCGACAACGTGCGCACGCTGCGGGAAACCAAACATGTCGTAGCGGGCTATCGGGACGCCGTCAGACGCGTGCTGACGATCAGCGGTGACCTGCATTTTGGTGAGGTCGTTACCGGCCAATCCGCGCAACGAACCCTCACCCTGCACAATGAAGGGACCGAGGACCTGACCGTCAGCGGTATGGAGTGGCCCGCCGGATTCAGCGGGGCATGGACAGGGGTTGTGCCTGCTGGCCAATCACAGCCCGTCTCCGTGACGTTCGCACCGACGGCGCCCGGATTCTACGCTGGCGCTGTACGCGTTCTGTCGGATGCCTCCGGCGGACATCCATGGCATACGCTGTCCGGCTACGGTGATACGCCGACCGACCGGATGATCGCCATCACCGACCCCGTATCGGGAACCACGGTGGCCCATGATACGGACACGCTAACGGTTTCAGGAACCGCGGGTACGGACATTATCGGGTACCTGAATTGGAGCAACAGCCTCACCGGTGCTTCAGGTCTTATCCCTGCGCTTACCAACTGGCAATTGAGTGCGGTCGAACTGAATATTGGATCGAACTGGATCTACCTGCGGGGAACCAATCAGCCGTTGCCGACGCTGCGGGCCGATGATTCGGCCACTCACCCGGTGTATTCCGGCGGCTGGAATACTGGCCAAAATGGTGGTTTCGGATTTGAGCCTTGGGATATCACGGTGTACGGCAATAATGGCGGGTACTTCCGCGGTTCGTCAGACATCGGCAGTCAGTCCTGGGGCCTGTGGGCGAACAGCGGTCAGGAAAATATTGATGATAGCACCGTTGTCGCGGTTCGGCCGCTGTCACAGCCTCTCTCGCCCTCCAATACATTCCTGGTGAAGTTCCAAAACA
>SLAD01000180.1 GCA_007126995.1 Kiritimatiellia bacterium
AAGTGCTCAGCTAGCGCGAACCCTGCTACTTTTTGGTTAGCCAAACTCAGAAAATCGCTGTCCGGCAAATTCCACTGTACCGGCCCTTTGCGATCTCCGGCGACCACCAGTTTGCCACCGACTTCTTGCAATCGAGTGTGCAGGGCATGCACGGCAGGCGTGGGTTCCTGAATGGTGGTGATCACCGCAAATAGTGTTCGGGTATGCGTAGCCGTCATAACTACTTCTCAATTAGGATTCGCACAATCATCATGATCGCGCAGCCGTCTCATTCCATTTCACCGGCAAACGCACGATGCCTGCCATACGGCGACTATATATCCATTCGCTATTCACGCCGACATCGGATACAAAGAGCACTGCGCCGTCGCGAATAAAATCCAGGCCGACATTCTTTGCGCCGTGCGCGAGTCCGACATCGACATCGAACATGCCGGGCAGAAAGGCTCCGCCCGGGATCTCTGCATCAAGAGTGATATCCTGTCCCTCCTTCACGTTGAACACCGGTGAATGGAAGCTTGTCACCACCAGCCCATTTGCACGGATCGAAAAGCCGAGCTGAATATCGGATAAGGCTTCGTCCGAATGCACATGGAAGCGCAGATGAATAGACTCACCATACTTAAAGGTTATCGTCGAGCGGCCTTCTCGATCAAGCAGCTCCATGGCGTTGATTTGCAGCCCGGAGCGAACACGATGCTGGTCCGGCCTGAACATAATGGCGCCTGAACCGGTACGACTGGCATGCTCGTAAGCCGCCACCACTTTGACGACCTCATCCTTGTCGTGCTTGACCGTGCCGTTATCGAGCCAGATAGCGCTCTGACAAAGATTCTGCACCGCGGCCAAATTGTGACTCACGAACAGCACGGTGCGCCCTTGGCTGGCCACTTCGCTCATCTTGCCGATACATTTGGCCTGGAACTCCAGGTCCCCCACCGCCAGCACCTCATCCACGATCAGGATTTCGGGTTCCAAGTGGGCGGCGACGGCGAAGCCGAGACGAACCACCATCCCACTGGAATAGCGTTTCACGGGTGTGTCGAGATAGGCCGCACAACCGGAGAAGTCGACAATGTCATCCAGTTTACTCTGAATCTCAGGCTTGGTCATGCCGAGGATGGCGCCGTTCAGGAAGATGTTTTCCCGCCCGGTCAGGTCCTGATGAAATCCGGTTCCCACCTCCAACAACGAGGCAATGCGTCCCTTCACACGAATCTCACCCACGGTCGGCGCGGTGACACGACTCAGGATCTTCAGCAAGGTGCTTTTGCCTGCGCCATTGCGCCCGATGATGCCGAGCACCTCGCCTTGAGCAACCTCCAAGTTGATATCGCGCAGGGCCCATACGTAGTCGGAAGAAAATGCTGAAACGCTGAAAGGCTGAGAAGCTGAAATTTCAGATTTTCCGCGTTTCAGCTTTTCAGCTTTTGCTTCACGTCTCCGCGTGCGGACGTTTTCGCCCGTGACGGTAAGATACGGATCCTCCTTGCCGCGCACCCGATGCCACCAGCGGTTGAGGTCATGCCCGAGCGAACCGGTGGACACTTCGCCCAAGCGGTACTGCTTCGACACCCCGTCAATCTGGATTACAACGCTCATGGTTAGTAAATGCTGACAAACTGAAAAGCTGAAACGCTGAAATTTCAGGATTTCTGCGTTTCAGCTTTTCAGCTTTTACTTCTCGTCTTCTGTACAATTGTCACAAATATCGCCATTAATTCTGATGCTTCCGCAACAAGTTGATCTATTTCTAATTCAGTTATTGCGCAATCTTCCTTGAGCAATTCGAGCCACAATTGTGATTCGTCCGCTTCTTGCAGCAGGCCATCCAATTTCGAGCAGAATTCCGCCGAGGATCGAGCCCGTGATGCCTCCCGAGCGTGCGCAGCAACGGAAGTGCCCGAGCGCAGGAGCTGGCGACCAAGCACTTGCACCTCCGGTCTATTTTTCGGCAAGATAACATAGAAACGGATCACTCTTGATGCAAATCGCTTCGTGCGATCCCTTAACTCTTCACTTAATCTCATCTTCTACCTTTTCAGCATTTCAGTATTTCAGCTTTTCAGCTTTTTCCTCAAACCGTATCCATAAACGTCCGTTCAACCCGGTTAAAGATGACCATGCCGGCGATGAGGGCGACGAGGGCGAAGCCGGCGCTATACCCTAGCCAGCCCCAGTGCAGGGTACCTTGGCCGAGAAAACCGAGCCGAAAGACTTCGATGATCGGCGTCATTGGGTTGGCCAACAAGACCAGGCGCAGCCGACCGCCTGTGATACTGGAGAGCGGAAAGATCACGGGTGTGGCATACATCGCCAATCGAACGCCGAACTCGAGCAAAAAGCGCAAGTCCCGATACTTGGTGGTTAACGCACTAAACAGAATGCCCATGCCCAAGGCCAATGCGGCCATCAGCAGAATTAAGACCGGGAAAAGAAATACCGCCCCGGTTATTTCTATGTCTGCACCGCGCACGGCATAAAACGCCCAGAAGCACATAAAAAAAAGAAACTGCAGGCCAAACGTCAGCAGGTGCGAGATGGCGAGTGATACCGGCACGGCCAAGCGGGGAAAATAGACTTTCCCGAACAGATTGGCGTTGCCCACGAAGGTGTTGGCCGTGGCCACCAACACGGCGGCAAAATACATCCAGACCACATTGCCGCTTAGGTAGAACAACATCTTCGGCAGCCGGTCCGTGCTCAAGTTGGCGATGTTGCCAAATACCACTACGAAAACAATCGTGGTGAGGAGCGGCTGAATCAAAAACCATGTCGGTCCCAATATCGTCTGCTTGTATTTGGAGACGAAATCGCGTCGCACGAACATGTAGACCAAATCGCGGTAGCGCCAGAGATCGTGCAGATGCAAATCGAACCACCGACCACGCGGACGTATCCGGAGATCCCAATGCTGGGCCGGCAGGGGCGTTAGACTTGTTGCTTCGTTCTTGTTCATGGTGCTGAGGAAATCCGCTTAACGGCAATCGTGCTCGTTGTCGGAAAATCCGATACAGCGCGGTTCCACGGTTAGTTCTATACCGCTGTTTTCAAACACACAATCACGAATTCGGTGAGCCAAAAGACGGACGTCCTGCGCTTTCGCCGCCCCGTCACGGTTGATCAACACCAGCGGGTTCCCCGCAAATTGAGCGGCGCCGCCCTCCTGCCAATCCGCCACCCCGCACGCGCGGATTAACGCGCCGGCAGGCAACTTGTACCGCTCCCCCACACGAAATCGTTGCCCCAAGTCAAACAGGCGCCCGGCGATAGTGGGATCGAGGGTCTCCGCCATTCGGTCTCGCATGGCCTGTAATTCCACCTCGCTGAGCAGGACGTGTTTGAAGAACGAGCCGACGTTGCCGGTCTCGCGTACATCCGGGAGGCGCCCATCCGTGCGCAGGGCGATGATACAACGACGCATGGCATCCAGCGACGCTTCGTGGCCGCTCTCCGGCAAGGCACCGGCCACGGCCGCATGGGTCAAATTGGGCGTTCCGTGCAAGTGCAAACGAAACGTAACCTGCGTGATCACATACCTGTCAGCTTCACTGGTATTGAAAAGGCTCTGACGATATCCGAAGGCGCATTGCGTGGGCGTGAGGGTGCACCATTCTTCACGTTGTGTATCCCATGCCTCCACCGATATAATTGTGTCACTGACCTCTTGACCGTAGGCCCCCACGTTCTGAATCGGTACCGCACCCACTTTTCCAGGAATCAGACTCAGGTTCTCGATACCCCACCAGCCGTTGCGAACCGCATCGGCGACGAAATCGTCCCACGACTCGCCGGCCGCCACCCGCACCAATACGGCGGTCTCACCCTCCGTTTTAACCGTATATCCTTCCGTCGCCACATGGATCACTGTGCCTGAGAAGCCATCATCACTCACCAGCACATTGCTGCCGCCGCCCAGCACAAGCGTGGGCAGTGACTGTTGTCGCGCGAACTCGAAAGCGTTCGGCACAACATCCGCAGACCGCAGCGTGACAAAATAGCGCGCAGGACCACCCATCCGCAGGCTGGTCCAGGCACTCAAGGGAACCTGCTCCTGAATCGTTAGTTCGTGACGTGTATCGTGCATTATTTCTATTAGCGCTGGCCTTTAGCGGGGACGCATCAACCCCAGCCAGAGAGCGGTTGTCCAGAGTATCAGCGGAGCACGAAAAGGAAAGTCGACCAAGCTATGCACCAGGACGGTCAGCACACCGACAAGGAACGCGACGGACTCAAGCTCCGAATAACGGGGACGGCTTCCTGAAAGGCGATCGGTGGATCGGAACAGTGTCCAACCGACAAATCCACAGAGGACCGCAACCAAAAGAGTGCCAAGGGTACCCCATTCGGCGAGCAATTGAATGGGCTCGCAGTGCACATGCAGGACGCCATGGGCGGCCAACGCGTCGGATTGGTAATAGGGGCGAACGAGCCCGAAGGTCCCAGCCCCTACGCCCCAGACGGGGTTGTCGCGCCAAATCGTCAAGGCCTCATTAATCATCAATCCACGGAATCCGAGCTCGCCGAGGCGTGGCCATTGGAAACCCGTCTGCGCCCACCAGGCAGTGAATGCCACAAGTCCGAACACAAGTAGCACCCCGACGACCAAGATCGGCCGAAACGTGCGGGAGACCGGATACAGGTAATCATAGCGATGACGCAAAACGACATACCCGATACCCCAGGCGGTCATCGACGCGCCACACAACGCGATCCCCATGCGCGACCCGGACAGCACGATCGCCACAGCGAGCATCAGCGCGGCCAAATAGAAGAGCCCCGCTGGATTGGATGCCGCACCGTTCCGATGCGCATTGAATTGCTGGCGACATCCGCCTGCGAGCATGACCGGTACCAGCAGATTCGCAAAGGCTGCAAAGTGATTGCGATACGTGAACCAGCCGGTGAACTCATAGATCGGATACTGCCGAGGAAGGACCCGATCATGAATGACGATTGCTGCACTCACAAACGCGACCAATAACCAGAACCACTGCAGCCAGCGTCTTTCATGCGACTGCAGTACAGCGCCCAGCGTAAACCACCCGATCGCCCCCATGAACAGCCCGAGGGCGAACCAAGATTCTGTCGCGGACACGGAGCTGGGCAAGGCCGCAATCGCATCCTCCGGCCAAAGCCCGACGCCCTGGACCCAAACATGCGAGGGATTCAACGCATAGATCATCCCGAAGGCAAACAGGGCGAGCAGCGCAAGCGTCCATCCCATCCGATTAACCGGAGGCAGTCGTTCCCACACATAATACGCCGCGATCATCAGTATCAGCGCGGGAAGAACAGGTGTAAGGATCGGGCTCTGCGTTGCGGTGTACAGCGTCGCGATGATGTACGAGATGACAAGACCCGACACCAGCAAGAGCGACATCTTCAACGCGCCATCCGACGGGGGAATGGACCAGCCGCTCGGGCGGGCTTGGCCGAATATTCGTAGCCGTAAC
The DNA here is from genome assembly GCA_007126995.1 of Kiritimatiellia bacterium. GTDB lineage: Bacteria > Verrucomicrobiota > Kiritimatiellia > SLAD01 > SLAD01 > SLAD01. The sequence continues at coordinate 5,457 of SLAD01000180.1, forward strand.
CACCATAGCGCCGATAGTAATAATAGTTGGCAATGGAGTGGAGATTGACCCCGTTCATGATCACTCCGGCACAGGGCGTGCCACTGGCCTCGAGTTTGTGCAGGGCATGCCGGGCACTGAGGCTGTGGGTCATCCCGTAACGAACGACGAACAGGACCGTGTCGATATGGGACAAGATCACCAGTGAATCACTGATACCCAGCAATGGCGGCGCGTCGATGATGATCCGATCATAGTGTTCCGCCGTCGACTTGAGCAGTTGATTCCACTCCGGCCCGCTTAACAAATCAGCCGGCCGCGAGGGCAGCTTGCCGGCCGGCATCACGTCTAGTCGCGGCACACCGGATTCAATCAAACAATTGGACCAGCGACGTTCACCGTTCAGGTAGTCGGATAAGCCCACGCTATTCTCCACCTCGAATAGTTTGTGCAAACTGGGGCGTCGGAGGTCAGCGCCAATGAGCAATGTCTTCTGGCCATCTTGCGCGAGACAAATGGCCAAATTGGTGGCCACCAACGATTTTCCTTCTCCGGCATTGGTGCTCGTGATCATCATGATCTTGTCTTCACGCTTGCTCGGATCCATCATCAGGCTGGCGCGCAGCGAGCGGAAGGATTCCGCCACCTCGCCGGTATCCTCGAGGTGCGTGGCCAACCCACGCTCGCGCAAGCTCCCCTTGCTAATCAGCGGCAGCGTACCGAGCACCGGCAGGTTCAACGTGCGCTCCACCTCTTCATTACGGCGTAAACGATGGTCGGCGAAATAGAGCGCGAATATGGCAATCAGGCCAAACATCGCCCCGAGCGAAGCACCTCGCGTGATCGCGCGTTGCCGATTCGGATGAAACGGCGAACGGGCGGGACGCGCTTCTTGAACCACGCGGATCAAGTCGGACGGCAGGCTCCCCGTCAAGGAGGCTTCCTGCATACGCGAGATGATGGCCTGGTACACCTTATCCTCGGCATCGACACGGCGACGCAGATCATTGTACTGCACCAATTTCCGGTCCAACTCGAAGGCCACTTGCTCCTGCTCCTCGAGCGCCGCGCGCAAACTACGCTCCCGCTCCACCATCTGTTCATAACGGCCTTGAACTGTGTCCACCACTCGTTGAGCGGCCTCCTCAAATTGTCGAAATGTCCGCGCTTCCTCTTCGACGGCCGCTTGATAATCGGGGTGTCCCGGCAGATAGCGTTGCCGGACAGTTTCGGTGTTGCGACGCTGACTTCGCCAAGTACGGAAGGCCTCCCGTGCCGGTTCCCGCTCTATAACAATGGGGATATCCGTGAGCGGCAAATCGGCTTCCAGTTGCCGTTTAAGGGCAGACCATTCTGTTTCGG
>SLAD01000395.1 GCA_007126995.1 Kiritimatiellia bacterium
ACGCATCCGGAATGGATTGCGGAGGATTCACCGACTCGCGAAATCGGTGAGCAACCACTGGCCGCCTTCGAGAATGTGCAACACGCCGTTCCCATGCTCAGCCTGGCAAACACCTATAGCAAAGACGAGCTGCGCGCCTTTGACGCCCGTATCCACAAATGGCTGGGCGAGGCGGAATTCTCGTATGTACTGGAACCGAAGATTGACGGCGTGGCCGTCACGCTCCGTTACGAGGATGGCGAACTGGTGTTGGGCGCGACCCGCGGTGACGGGCGTACCGGCGACGACATCACGCGTAACATTCGTACAATCGACAACATCCCGGATCGGCTGAAAACCGATCAGCCGCCGCGCGTACTGGAGGTGCGCGGCGAGGTCTATATGTCGAAAGACGGTTTCGTGGAGCTGAACCGGCAGCGACAGGAAGCCGGGTTGACCGTGTTTGCGAATCCGCGCAACGCGGCGGCGGGTTCGCTGAAGCAGTTGGATGCGCGCATTGCGGCGGAACGACCGCTGTTCGCCGTCTGCTATGCCATCGGCGAGGTGGAGGGTATACAATTCGATACGCACGCCGAATTGTTGCAGGCGCTGGAAGGCTTTGGGCTGCCGGTGAACCCGCGATTCTGGACGGTCGACGATGTGGATGCGCTGCTGAATGCGTTGGACGAGCTGGAATCGCTGCGTCACGAGTTCCCGTTCGAAATGGACGGCGGCGTCATCAAAGTCAATGAGCGCGCTTGGTACGAAGAGCTGGGATACACCGCCAAGAGTCCGCGCTGGGCCGTGGCCTATAAGTATGAGCCTGAGCGCGCCGAGACCACCCTGCGCGAGATTACGGTGCAGGTGGGACGCACCGGCATCTTGACCCCGGTGGCGGAGTTGGAGCCGGTCACGGTCGCCGGCTCAACGATTAGCCGGGCAACGTTGCACAACGAAGACGAAATCCGACGTAAGGACATTCGCATTGGCGACCGCGTGTGGATTGAAAAGGCTGGTGAAGTGATTCCCGCCGTGGTGGGCGTGAACAAAGAGGCGCGGACTGGCAAGGAAACGACGTTCGACATGCCGGACGCTTGTCCCGTCTGCAAGGGCCCCGTGAGTAGGCGGGAAGGCGAAGTCGCGTTGCGCTGCGAGAACCTGCAATGTCCCGCACAGCTCAAGCAATGGTTGCGCCATTTCGCCTCGCGCGGGGCGATGGATATTGAGGGGCTGGGCGAGGTGCTGGTCGATCAACTGGTGGACCGGGAATTGATCACGTCTCCGGCGGACTTGTACACCCTGACCCTGGAACAGGTGTCCGGTCTGGAGCGCATGGGCGAAAAATCCGCACAAAACGTGTTGGCCGGTATTGAGGCCAGCAAGCAGCGCGATCTCTGGCGGTTGATCGCCGGGCTTGGGATGCGGCATGTCGGTGTGCGGTCGGCGCAAGCCTTGGCGGACTATTTCGGCCATCTGCACGCCTTGCGCGATGCCGATCAGGCGGCGCTGGAGGCGGTGCCCGACATCGGGCCGATCGTGGCGGCCAGCATCCGGGCCTTTTTCGAAGCGGAATCAAATCGCTCCTTGCTGGACGTACTGGAGGCGAGGGGCGTGAATATCCAGGCGGAGCGCAGCAGTCGGCCGTCAGCCGATGGTCCCTTGCGTGACCAGACCTTCGTGCTGACGGGGACCTTAAGCGGAATGACGCGGGATGAAGCCAGCGAGCGCATACGCGCCTTGGGGGGCTCGGTTACCTCAAGCGTTTCAAAGAAGACCGATTATGTGGTCGCCGGTGAGAAGGCTGGGTCGAAGTTGGCCAAGGCCGAGAAGCTGGGAGTAACGATCCTCGACGAGGACGCGTTTTTGAAATTACTCGAAGAGTCATGATGAATATTTTGCGTTTGATGTACGCCTATAGTTTGGTGCTGTTGCAGTTTGCCTGTCTGATCTACCTGATCGCGACAGGGCCGATTCTGGCATCGGATGTGCCGACATTTCTGGTGCAGTTATTCGCCATCCTGCTGGCGTGGTCGGCCCTGTGGCGCATGAGCGGATCCCGGTGGCGCGCCATCCCGGAGCCGCATCCACGTGCTCGGCTGGTCACGCGTGGCATCTATCAGCGCATTCGCCATCCCATGTATGCCGCCCTGCTGTTACTCGGGTTAAGCTGGCTTTATAATCGCTATACCGCCGAGCGGGGCATCGCGCTACTCGTGTTATTTGCAGTGTTGCTACTTAAAATGATCTATGAGGAGCGCGCTTTGCGGAAACAGTTCGGCAAGACGTACGAAGTGTATATGCGTCGCACGAAACGATTGATACCCATGATCTTTTAGGAGAGTCTGCAATATGAACGTACATCCCATTATGGTAGGCGCTTTTGCGTCGAACTGTTTCATCGCGCACAATGAGCAGCGTGAAGCCTTGATCATCGATCCCGGCGATGATGCGGATGTGATTATTCAACATGTCCGGCGCGAAGAATTGTCGGTGGCCGCCATCCTCATTACGCACGGGCATGTCGATCATGTTTCCGCTTTGGCTGCCGTTCACCGCGCCTTTCCGGTTCCGATTGCCATGCATCCGGTCGATGCGGACTGGGCCTTCAGTGAATCCAATCAAATGCCGCCTTATTATGGCGTGCCCGATGCACCGGAGCAGATTGAGCGCGAGTTGAGTGAAGGGCAAACCTGGACGGATATCGGTTATACCTATCAGGTGCTGGAGTTGCCGGGCCACTCGCCGGGACATGTCGGCTTCTATTTTCCGGAGCAACACGCGTTGTTTTCGGGCGACGTGGTGTTCCAGGGTAGCGTGGGCCGGACCGATTTACCGGGCGGCGACGGCCGCGTGCTGACGCAATCACTCAAGCGTCTGGCGGAGCTGCCGGATGAGACGATCATCTATTGCGGCCATGGACCATCGACCACGATCCGCGATGAAAAGCGCCAAAATCCATATTTGAGTTACGTAGCCAACCGGAAGCCGTAATACGTCGCCGTTTCAGGCGCGGCTTAGCTCCGCCCGCACCGCCTGCCCCAGTGTATCGGCCTGATAGGGTTTTTGGATGTACCGCCGCAGCCCGAGGCGTCGCCCTTCAATAATGCGGCTGTATTCCGTGAACCCGCTGGCAATAATGGCCCGCTGTTTCGGACAATGCTTAAGGATCCTCTCGTAGACATCGATCCCATCCAGCACCGTGCCGAGGATCAAGTCGATGATGATGAGGTCAAAGTCGGCGCGCGCTTCCTGGCCCGCTTCGAAACGCGCAATCGCTTCCTGTCCGCTAGCGACGGTCTCCACCCGGTAGCCCATCGCGGAAAGTATTTCCTTGGCGGCCCCCCGTTCAATGGCATTGTCATCGACAATCAAAATGGCTTCGTGGCCACTCCATTCACGAGCCGACTGATGTTCCGCGCGGTCGTCGTTCAGCGTCGGCAAATAAAGGCGATATTCGGTTCCGAGGCACGGCTTGACATCGATCTCGATGCTGCCGCAATGCACTTGAGCGATATGCTGAATGGCCGTCAGCGTGAGTGCCGTCGAATCAGACTGTCCATCAATCATTCTCGTCTGGAAGGGCTCGAATACGTGCTGCATATCCAGCGCGGGCGCATCGGGACACATATCCGTAACCTTGATCAGCAGACACGGCCTTGAGCGGCCGTCGTGATCGGGCGGCAACTGCGCAGACTCTGCATGAATGGTGATGGCTCCGCCCCGTGTCATACCGTCGGCGCAAAAGGTCAGCAGGTTATGCAGCATGGCCTTGAGGCAGACGGGTGACCCCTGAATCGGAGGCAGGCTATCCGGTGCCGTACACCGAAACTGGACCGCCGAGGCCGCACGCTTTAGATCGCTCAGCGTGTGCTCGTCAAGGCAGGTTGACAGTAACGCCGCCGGGTCAACCGGAGCGAGGGCTTGCGGCGGACAGTGCGCGATAATCTTGAGGTCCCGGGTCAATCGATGGAGTGCTTCCGCGGCTTTATCTTTGTTGGTGGCCACGGCGCTCTCAATATAGGTGGCCATGCCGCCTGCCATCTGTCGGATGGCTGACATGCGCACGTCTTGTTCCTGACGGACTTGCGCCTTTTCGGCGCGGCGCCGGGATCGCTTGCGATCCGCCAGTACTTGGCGGCGCAGCCGGATATCATCGAGCACGGAGCGCACGCGTTCCTGTACAAGTTCCGGTTGGGCGGGCTTTTGGATGAAATCATCCGCGCCCTGCCGAACCGCCTCAATGGCGCGATCCACCGTGCCGAAACCAGTAATGAGGATGAAGCCAATGTCATCGGTATGTCGCCGTACCTGCTCCAACAGATTCAGCCCGTCCATGTCGCCCATCATCAGATCGGACAGGATCAATTGAACCGGCTCGCGATCCAGTATCTCCAAGGCTTCCTCGGCGGACGCCGCCGTACCGACGGTGTAGCCGAGTTGCCTCAAGTTGACAGCGAATCCCGACCGGACCAATTCGTCGTCGTCCACGATCAGGATGCGCTCGCGACTCATGGCGGAGTTTCCTTCAGTGGGATTACCAGTGTGAATGTTGAGCCTTGGCCCGGTTCACTCTCAACCTCGATCGACCCATTTACCTCGCGCAGCATGGACGCCGCCACTACCAGTCCCAGTCCGGTGCCGCGCGACCCCTTGGTCGTGAAGAACGGTGTAAAGATTTGCTGCAAGGTCTCGGGCGTCATCCCCTCGCCACTGTCCGAGATTCTGATGACGCATCCCTCGTCCCGGTGATCCGCCTCAATGTCGATGGTCCCGCCTTCAGGCATGGCGTCGCGCGCGTTCATCAAGATGTTCATCAACACTTGCGAGAGTTCGCGTTCGTCCATATATACGCCGACGCATTCATTCCGGTGACGGACATTGATTTCTATCTCGGCCCGCGCGAATTGTGATTCGAGCAACTTGGTGACAAAATCAATCGCGTCTTTGCAGAGTGCGCCCGTCTTCTGTCGATGATCCTGAGGCTGGCCCAGGGTGAGTAGGCGGTTCACCAAGCCCGAAATGCTTTGGATCCCTTTATCGATCATTTGCAGACTAGCGAGCGCTTCGCTGTTGCCGGACATATTCGTGCGCAACTGGGCCAGATGGCTCATCATGCCTTGCAGCGGGTTGTTGATCTCGTGGGCCATGCCTGCCGCCAACAGGCCGATCGTGTTGAGGCGATCCGTTCGGGCCAGGATTTCACGCTTGCGTTCCTCTTCCGCCTTTAACTGATCCTCCGCATGCTTGCGCTCAGTGATGTCTTCTGAGATCCCAAGCAGATATTGCGGTTCGCCATCGCCATTGCGTAGGGGAATCTTCAGGGTGCGCAGGATACGTTCGCCTTTGTGGCGGGTCTGAATCCGTTCCTCCGGAATCTCGATCACCTGGTCCTGAGCAAGTACTTCCCGGTCCTTTTGAGTGAAGAAGTCGGCTTCCGCGCGTGGAAAGAAATCGTAGTCGGTCTTGCCCAGCAACTCGGATCGCGAATAACCCAACAATTCCTCGCCGGCGCGATTAAAGCGCACGAAGCGCAGATCACGCGCGTCTTTGACGAAAATCATGTCCGGAATGTTTTCGACGATGGAGTGGAGAAACAGAGCGGTATCTGCGGGGTCCAGCGCTGCTTCGTCCGGAATTTCTCTCGCCGAGTTGGTGTCGCCCTTTGTGTCCATAAGATCGAGACCTCGAACTAGTCCACAGAGTATACCCGAAATTGCTGGAATCCGCTATCTCATACTTGATTTCGTGTACTGCTTTGGTACGGTGTTGGTCCTCCTTTTGCCGGATGGTGTAACGGTAGCACAGCAGACTCTGAATCTGTTTGTCTAGGTTCAAATCCTAGTCCGGCAACCACTTCCCCTCAATCGCTTGGACTTGGGGAAAGGGAAGCGATCGCTGTATCGAGGCGGCCACTTCGATACGAAATACCAAATAACGGTTCCCCGGCAGGAGGGCTTGCCGGATGCTTGATGACCTTTATGTGCGGCAAGCGAGTTTGCTGCTGCGCTGCCTGCCTTTGATCGACAGGCAGACGTGTTTCGCCCTGAAAGGAGGCATAGCGATTAACCTGTTCTGCCGGGACATGCCGCGGCTTTCGGTTGATATTGACTTAACCTATTTACCGCTGAGCCCTCGTGATGCGGCGCTTGCCCATATTGCCCAAGCACTTAGGACACTGGACGTGCCGGTGGCGTTTCAGGATGAGTGGATGCAGTGGGGGAGAGCGTGATGCATGTATCTATGACAAGCGTATCACGAATGCGTTGCAGGGTGGCGGGCAACAAAGAACTCATAGGCGTAATATGACCCATATTGGCGATGCAGACGGGGCTCCTCGGCAAGCTGGTTAAGAATGACGGTAGCTTCGTCGTCCTGAGCATACTGAAGGCGCAATTCCTCAATGCGTTCTTCCATCGGCGTGTAGAAGTTGGTCCACCACGTTTCGTCAGGAAGAGTAAAGTGGTCAATCAGCTCGAACCCGGTTGCCTCTATTGCGCCCAGCACATCCTGTACCCGCCCCATGGCTGGATAGTCTAAGTCGAACCCCTCCTTGATCGCTGGTGGAGGACTGGCCCTGCGCCACACGGCATCGGTAAACGCCAGATACCCGCCCGGACGCAGCAAAGAGCGACACACGCAAAGGGCGTCGCGAATGCCTATATTGTACAACGCGCCCTCGGACCAAACGAGATCGAAGGTTCCGGGCGGACATCTTGGATGGCTCATATCGCCAACCTGTGCGTGCAGACGATCAGCAAATCCTCGCCGCTCCGCTTCGATCTTTAGGCGCTGGATAAACGG
>SLAD01000150.1 GCA_007126995.1 Kiritimatiellia bacterium
AGTTTGCGCCCATGGCTTTGGCGGCATAAACGTGGTCCTGGCGGGAATGGAAATGATTGCCGAAGCGCGATTCGGGAGCAAACCGGCCCCAATAGCGAGGTTGCCGCACGCGATGGGCCACCGTCTCCATCACCGGACTCACCCGCTCGCCTTCGCGCTCGATCCAACTCTCCAAACGCCACGAGCCGTAGGGGTTGCCATTGATGAACGCGGCCAGATTCCACGCGCCCAAGGGCATCCGATAAATATCCACCGGCGGCAACTCGGTTTGCGTGCCATATAAATCGAAGAGCTGTCCCATGAGCTGATCGCCAGGTTCAATGGCGCCGGCCTTGTACCGCACCCAGATGCCGTCATGCACGCCCTCGACGCTGATCCGGCCGCGGGCGCGCCCGGCGTCGAGCGCCAACCAAGCCGACGTGGCGGGTGTGTAGGGATCAGCGTACGCTCCCTCATTGACCATCACGCCATCAATCTCCAGCGTGCCGGTGCCCTCCCAGTTCAAGACCGTCCATTGCCCCATCATCTCCGGCTGGAACGGAATATCAATGCGTTGTTCCTCCGCTTGGGCCTCAAAGGGGAACGACATCAACTCCCGGCCATCGCAAAGGACGCGGAAATGTCCACGGGCATCGCCACGCGCATAGAAACTGGCGGTGTGCAAGCCGATCGGACGGGCAATCGGAATGGGCGGCGTGAACAGCGTGAAGGCGCGCCGTCGCTTGGTTTCGACGCGCAAGGGCCGGGTGCCCCGCACGCTATCCGCGGATGCAGGAGCGGCAACGCCATGCTCCAGGCTCCATCCTTCCGGGAGTCCGAGCGGGAACGAGGTCCAGATCACGGCGTTGGCCGGAGAAACGACTTGGTCCCAGGTCTCGGCCATCTCGGCATGGGTCCGCAAGGTCAAGCCCAGCGAGTAGAGATCATAGTGTCCCGGCGTCCCCATGACGAGGAACAAGGCCGACGAGCGAATAGGGGCACTGATTTCGAAGTCGAGGTCATAGGTGACGCGTTCGGGTGTCAGGGTCACGAATTCCTCGTGCAAAATCGTATAGGGCGGCATCGGCTCGCGCAGTAGCACGCGCAGCGGGCCGGGCGCTGTGCTGGCAGCGGTCAAGGAAAGCCGCGCAATGCCCGGTTCATTGATGGAGGGCAGCATGCTTTTCAATTGCACATGGCCGCGACGAATTTCACGCACGCGCGCGCGTGTCCAAGCCAGGCCGCTGCCCATGACATCGGTTTGCCGACTGTAGTCGACCGTCACATCCGCCCAGCCACTATCCTCTTCGATACCGGCAGGCAGGGTTCCCCTGACCGTGGATAGCGGGGAGGCGATTTCGGCGGGAGACGCCCCGAAATCCACCTGCAACAACTCGGCCGCCTGCGTCTGAAGGGACACGAGACAAGCCATCAACGCGAAAAGAGAAAGTCGCATCGTTCTACTCATTACGGCATCTCCGGGCGACTGAAAATCAACTTGGGCGTTTCATCGCCGCTGCCTCCGAATATAACATGTCGCCCGTCGTTTTCAGACAAGAGCGTCCCGGTCGAAGCCCAGATCGCAAAAAAGACCAGCGGAGCTTGGTCGGTCGTTTCCGGCGCGGATTTTAGCATGTCCGTGACGTCATAGCGCAGCTTGCCGGGCGCGGGCGCGGCCGGGATGGAAGCGATCGGTTTGTTGTGCGGCGCATTATTCCACGCGCCAAACTGCGCGAAGGCATCGGGACTTTTCCGTCCCGCCGAGTCCAGGAACGCCAATGACAACGGGGCGTTCGCGCCGCCCATGGCGCTCCTCAACACCGTGATTTCCAGTTCCACCTTCGATCCGCGCATCAGCTCAATCCGGGCGTGGGGCGTCATTTCAAAGGCGATCAGATAGCCTAGCCCGATACCGTCCTGCCCGCTGGCGCCCACGCGGACCTCATTCTGCGGCAGGCGACTATCCACGAACTTCAACGCGCCATCCCCGCCGCCCGGGGGCAAGGCGTATTGTGTCCGTCCGGACTGGGGCGCCTGTTCCATGGCCGTCAACGTCAGCTCGGCAGCCGCAGCCCAGGTGCCACCGAGTATGCCAATCAAAGCCAGCACCACCACACATCGTATTCGATTACTACTTTTGCTCATCATGATCCTTCTCGTTTTTTGTCGAACGGTCATTACGTTTCAGTTCAAGGGCTTTCGTGTTCCGTTTTTTTCATCAGCACTTGAGGTCAGTCATTGCCTTGCCAGAACAACGTGCCTTCAGGGACTTGGTGAAAAGGTATCGGGATCTGATCATGCGGGACCAGCCTTGCATGCATGTCGGCAAACAAAACGGTGTTCTGATGGTTGTGACGCATAGCGACCATCGAAGTGAATTGGTGGGCAAAGTGTGCGGCGCCCAGGATATGCGGGGCATTGCAGTCCATCAAGATCATGCAGGCGGACGGGCGCCTGATACGGCGGGGCCGGGTATCATGCATGGTCGCCCACGGATTGTTGTTTGGCGGCAGATGGTTGTTCATGCCGAAACCCTGATTGCTGGCATTGGCCACGGTCACGCCGGGGGCCACCGTTTGCCCGACCCGGGGCGCATTGGGCGAAGTGAAGATGGTCCCGGCCAAACTGTCCCAGGACTCGGCGGGTTCACCGAACAACCAAGGGTATAAGATGTCACGACTCCAGTGTTCCGCCGGATTGCTGACATTGTCGACCGAACGGGGCCAACGGTGATATTGGGCCTCGTAATCCAACAGCGCCGCACCGAGCTGGCGGAGATTATTGAGGGTGGCCGTTGTGCGCGACCGGCGCAAGGCGCCATTGATGCCCGGCATCACAATCGCAGCCAGCAGCGCGATGATGGCGATCACCACCAGCAGCTCCACCAAGGTAAAACCCTGCGGCTTATCCCGACGTGGACTGGAGGAGCCATAACGCATGCTTGGAGTATCCTCCTTCGGGTCGCCGATCGGAATGCCCCGGCCATGCAACCTTGCAACACGCGGAGCAAGTTTTGTCATTCGTCATTCATCGCGGCCACGCGTAGTGGACCCGGCAATGAAGCGTCCCTCCAGCAAGACCGTCTTTCTTCGCCTCGGCAGGCCGAACTCACCCTGATTGATCTGTGCGCTGAGCAGATCCACGGCGGCGCAGCCAATCGCCTCAGGGAGTTCATCAAGGCGCGACACATCCTCGCGGGTCCCCGCATAGCTGATGAAGCCCACAGCAGAGGGGATGGCGAAACCCTGCTGTAACATCACATCATAGATGTGGGGATCAGGCGCCAGTACACAGTCCGGCTCGTGCTTGCGTATCCAGTTTAGCAGTCGTTGTTCGCGGTCGTGCGCGCGCCAATCCCATTTCAAGACCGGTATCGACTTGAAACGTTTCTCGCACCAGGCATACCGCGAGTAGACCGATGTAGGCGCGTAACGCTGCCGTTCCTCCAAGTCCGGCCAGGAGATGAGCGCGGGGCGCTGATAGCCTCGCTTCAAGACTTCGCCCAGCAAGAGAATCATGTTCGCGAGGTTGTCCGGCAGCACGCGGTGCAGATGCAATAGGCTGGCTGTGGTGGTGGACGCCACGACCGCCAGCTTGCTCCAGTCCAGCTCCACTTGGAATAACGGATCGGGTTCAGGCGGAATCAGCAGCCCACGAATGCCGCGCGCATCCAAAATGCCGCTCAACCGCTCGGGCGTCATACCCTCCGCGCCCAGCCCGGCCTCGTCCAGCGCGTAACCCAACTGATCCGCCCGCTCCCGCACGCCCGCCAACCAGCGCCGCATATACGGATCGTCATTGATGCGCGTGGCAGGCTGGTAAGCATTCAAGAAGGCGATGGTGGATTTGAATCGTACCGTCTGGCTGCGTTTCAAATGCTCCATCAGCCGACTCGCTTCGGGATCGGGTCGATACCCCAATTGGCGCGCCGTCTTTTGGATGCGACGCGTGACGGCTGAACTGATCAGGGAGCTGTTGCGCAACGCGCGGGAAACCGTCGCGCGCGAGACCCCGCAGGCCTGGGCGATGTCATTAAGTGTGACCGCTTCGTTGCGCTGTGCCATGCGACCATGATGCCAAGAAGATGCAGCCCGTCAAGATGCAAGGTTGCATTGAGCGAAGGGTATCCGCAGGGGGCAACAATGCCTATAATTAACGCATGCGCACGTGCTTCATCCTTCTCTGTGCCTTTTTGTGGGCGGGTATGGTGTCCGCTCAAGTGCTCTATCCGCCTGACGCCGGCGTCATCAACATCAAAACCGCCTATGGGGCTGCGGGCGATGGCGTCACGGATGATACCGCCGTGATCCAGCAGGCCGTTAACGATCATGCCGGACACTTGCGGATCCTTTACTTCCCCAACGGCACCTATCGCATCTCGGATTCCATCGTCTTTCCAGACGACAAGTTCTTTGTCACCTTTCAAGGGGAGTCTGAAGCAGGTGTGATCATCCGGCTGGCGGACGGCGCCGCAGGGTTCGGCAATCCCAACAACCCCAAACCCATGTTTCGCACAGCCGCATCCGCCAAAGACTGGACGAACGACGCGTTCATGAACAATTTCTATGATATGACTCTCGACGCGGGGGCCAACAATCCCGGCGCGGTCGGCATCCTCTATATCGCAAACAACCAAGGCTCCATTCGCAACGTCACGATCCGTTCCAGCGACGCTACCCTGCGTGGCTATGCCGGCATCGATATGTCGCTGTTCTCCATTCCAGGGCCTTGTCTGCTGCAGCATGTGACCATCATTGGCTTCGACTACGGTGTGCGTCTGGATCACGCGCAATACTCGGCCACCGCCGAGCACCTGCACTTGAGCGGCCAACGGGTAGCCGGTATCCACAACCGGCATAACCTGCTCAATCTGCGCGGCGTTACGGCGGCATATGACCGGGCGGATGTGCCCGTCATCCTCAACGCGGCCGTCCCGGAAAACCAGCAACAGGGCATGATCGTTTTGATCGACTCATTCTTCACCAATAGCGTGGCGGGCAGCGTGGCCGCGATCCAGAATCATGGCGACCTGTTTGCGCGCAACGTCACCACGCACGGATTCAGTCACGCGCTGGACGAGCACGGCGAAAGTGTGCCCGGCGACGTGATCGAGGAATACGTTACCGGCGGCCCGGTCTCCCTCTTTTCCGGCGCCAACACCTCGCTGAATTTACCCATTGAAGAAACACCGACCGTCCCGTGGGACGATCCTGCCACCTGGATCAACGTTTTGGATTACGGTGTGATCCCGGGCAATGGACAGGACGACGCACCCGGCGTGCAAGCCGCCATTGACGCCGCCACTGCCGAAAACCGCACCCTCTACTTCCCGCGCGGTCATGGGATATATCAATTCGGCCAAACAGTCGTCGTTCGCGGATACGTGCAACGCATCGTCGGTATGCAGTCGGATTTCATGTACCTCGGCGCTTTTGGCGATCAAGAAGCGCCGCTCTTCCGCTTGGTCGACGGCACACCGGAACAGGAAGAGGCCAAGGACGGCCTCGTGGTGCTGGAACAAATCTGGTTCCCGTGGATCGGGGAAACCACACGAAAACCGACCTTCATTGTCAACGAGCGTTCCGGTCGCACACTGGTTCGCAATAGCTTCTTCTCGCACGGACGACTCTACGACGGCAGCTTGGCAAGCGGGCAAACCTTTTTCGACGACGTCATCGTCTCCGTACAGCCGGCGGGCGATACGAATCAACCGCTGCCGGGCTTGATCATTGGCCCCGACGAACAGTTCTGGGGCCGTCAACTCAACCCGGAAACGCGCGGCGGACACATCCGCAATGATGGTGGCGACCTGTGGGTGCTCGGGCTCAAGACGGAGCAATACGATTCCGATTTCAAGACGGCGCCGCATGTGCACACGCGCAACGGCGGACGGACCGAGCTGCTCGGCGCGTTTATCCACGCCATGCATGCCGGCAACGGAGGGGTGGATGCGGATGCCCCGCCGGTGTTTATCATCGAGAACGCGCAAGCCTCGATCACGGCCATGGAGAACGCGAATAACGACCAGTCCTACCCTTTGATCGTGCGGGAAACGCGCGGCGGGGTCACCCAGACCCTGTCCCTGCTGCAATCGCCTGCCAACGGATCAGCGGCGACGCAGAATCGATCATTCAAGTTGCCGCTCTACATCGGGTATGCGGGCACCGGAAACCAAGCGCCCATGCTTAATCTGTTGTCGCCCGCCGGCGGGCACGCCAATCTCAGCACCCCGCGCCTTGCGCTCGTGGCGGAGGCTGACGACGACGGATTGCCCGGTCCGCTGACGGTGTCTTGGACGCACGTATCCGGCCCGGCTGGCGTCGCCTTTGCGAATCCGCAAGCGGCCACCACGGACGCTATGTTCCCGGCAGATGGCGACTATGTGCTGCGCCTGACCGCCGACGACGGGGAACTATCGCGCGCGGTCGACGTATATGTGACGGTCGACTTCGCGCCCCCCACCCTGCCGTTGGATGGCTTGGTGTTGCGCTACGATCTGGATGAGACTGGGGGCACGCACGTACCCGATACCTCCGGCTTGGGAAATCACGGTGCGATTGTCAACTTGGCGCAGGGTGAATGGATGCCGGACGGCGGGGTCATCGACGGCGCTTATCAGATCAAGGCGCCACCGACCATCTGGAATTGGGTCAACGGACGCATCCACGTCTCCACCAATCTGCCGGCCACGCCGCAACAGACCATCACGGCCTGGGTGCGTCAGGAATTCGATTCCACACGGCCCACGATGGATGTGGCGCATATCA
>SLAD01000035.1 GCA_007126995.1 Kiritimatiellia bacterium
AAGTATTGCGTATTTAAGCGGCTCGCTTTTGAATTGCAATAAAATAATAAATCATCTTAACTCGGCGCGGTATCAGATCACGTAGCGTAGCCATTGGCAATCAATTGATTGCAACGGCGTGCGTATTCAGCCGCGACGTGGCGATCTGGTAATCTGGTTGGAACACGCCTTTTATCCCCCCGGTGCGCAGGACGCGTCTTGCGCTGTAGGAGTGAGGAGCAAGCCCATGCAAGATGGCGTGTTGTAAAGAAGTCGATAACACGTGGTGCCGTTAAGCGACGCGCGCCCAAGCATCAAGAATGGAGCCTATGCTCAAGAAGTTAATCAAGAAAGTTACTGGATCCGGAAAGAAAACCGAAACTTCACCTACGCCTGCTCGAACATCCCCGAAAAAGAAAACCGCTTCCGAGCCGAAGCCGGTCGAGTGGGTGCCGGGCGGCGACAACAATCCCGCCACCGACGCTAACGCGGGCCAGCCACCCCGGCCGCCGCGTCGCAGAACCTCCCGACCGAAACGACCTCCCCGCGACAAAAGCGATTCCGCCCAGCCGGATCAGCGGGATCAAACGCGTCCTGCCGACGCGGAGCAGACCGATGGGGGGCCGAAACGGCGTCGGCGCCGACGCCGCCGTCGCGGCAGCGGGCAGGGCAATACGGCCGGCAACGAATCCACGCAACAACCCAGCGCGCAGGCCGCCGAACAAGCAGCGCCTTCCGGTCCTCCGCCCGAGGAAGCGAAGCCGGCATATGATCCGAAACAGTTTCGCCCAAAAAACATCGAAGCCTTCGAGGGACAACTGCGCTACCCCGACATGGATATCCCCGATGAAGTGAAACGGGCGCTGGCGGAAATGCACTTTGAGGTGACGACACCGATTCAAGCGCGCCTCCTGCCGATTGCCTTGGCGGGACGCGATGCAGCGGGGAAAGCCCAAACGGGTACCGGCAAGACGGCCGCATTCCTGATTGGCATCTTCACGCACTTTCTGCGCAAACCGATTGAGGGCGAACGCCCGAACGGTACGCCGCGGGCCTTGATTCTCGCGCCCACGCGCGAACTAGCCCTGCAAATTCAAAAGGACGCGGAAGATATCGGGCGCTACTGCGGTCTGCATTCTGTCGCCGTCTATGGCGGCATGGACTTCGACCGCCAACAGCGCCAATTGGAAAAGCCCGTTGATATTATCGTCGCGACGCCGGGTCGGCTGATGGATTTTGCGCAGCGCAAAGTGATTCATCTCCGCCAGATCGAGGTGCTGGTGATTGACGAGGCGGACCGGATGCTGGACATGGGCTTCATTCCCGATGTCCGCAAGATCGTGCGCATGACTCCGCACCCCGAGCAGCGACAGACGCTGTTGTTCAGCGCCACCCTGACGCCCAACATCGTGCGGCTAGCCGAACAGTGGACACGCAATGCAGAAACTGTCGAGATTGAGCCTGAGCGGATCGCTTCCGAGACGGTCAATCAGCGTGTCATCATTACCACGGTGGACGAAAAATTCCGGTTGCTCTATAACCTGCTGATGCAGGAAAAGCCCGAACGCGTGCTGATCTTCAGTAATCGCCGTGATCAGGCCGAGATGCTGCACAACACGCTGCAGGCCTATGGTTTTTCCACTGCGCTGCTGAGCGGTGCGGTGGACCAGAAGAAGCGCGTCCGGGTCCTGGATGATTTCAAAGCGGGTAAAGTGGAAGTGCTCGTGGCGACCGACGTCGCCGGACGCGGATTGCACGTCGAGGGCATCAGCCATGTGATCAATTACCACATGCCGATGGATCCCGATGATTACGTGCACCGCATCGGCCGCACGGGTCGTGCAGGCGAGATTGGCACATCCATTTCCTTCGCCTGCGAGTTGGATTCGTTCGCGATCCCCGATGTCGAGGCCTTCATTGGACATCCGCTGGTCTGCGAACATCCTACCGACGACATGTTGAAGCCCTTGCCGGAGCCCCTGCATCCCATCGCGCGGCCCAAACCACGCGGTCGCAACGGTGGCGGGGGGCGGTCTGGTGGAGGTGGCCGTGGCCCTCGCGGCGGCGGTGGACGCGGTAGACCCCCGCGCCGACGCTGAATCGGTGGTCGTCGGCAGGTAACCACAACTTGACTTGCAGTCTCACGATTCGATGGCAGGATGAGCGTATGAAACATCAGGCAAAACTGTACGTATTCGGCGAGGTACTCTTCGATTGTTTTCCAGACGGAAACGTAGTGCTGGGCGGCGCGCCGTTTAATGTGGCATGGCATTTGGCGGCACTTGGGGACGAGCCATTGTTCATTTCGCGGATCGGCGAGGACGAGCTGGGCACGCGTATCCAGCAGGCAATGTCGGAGTGGGAAATGCCGCTCGACGCGCTCCAGCGCGATGCGGAACACCCCACCGGTCGCGTCACCGTTACGCTGGAGGACGGGGATCCGACGTATGACATCGAGTTTGGCGCGGCCTATGACTTTATCGATCCCGCCCAGGTGCCCGCCGTCTCCGCGGAGGACGTTCTTTATCATGGCTCGCTCGCGATCCGGCATGACGTCTCGCGATCCGCGCTCGATGCCTGTCTCGCGGACAGCCCGCGCGTCTTCCTCGATGTGAATTTGCGCGATCCGTGGTGGCAGCAGATCGATTGGGACCAGTACCTCCGGCGCGTGCATTGGGCCAAGATGAATGAGGATGAGTTGGGAATGCTGGGATTTGATCAGGACCGTCTGGAAGACAACATGCAGGCGTTCTGTGCCCGCTACGAAGTGGAGCAACTGATTTTGACGCGTGGCCGTGCCGGGGCCTTGGTGTTGGATCAGGCCGGTCAGTTCTATCACGTCGAGCCGCCGCCTCTTAAAGAGACCGTCGACACGGTCGGGGCCGGCGATTCCTTCAGCGCCATCTATCTGCATGGTCTGCGTCAAGGATGGGACATTGAGACGATTATCGACCGCGCCCAACATTTCGCAGTCGAGATCATTGCCACGCGCGGCGCGACGCCGAAGGACCGGGAAATGTACCGGGCATTTCGTTAAGCGCAGAGGGGTGCCATGTACGAACAAGTATCCCATTCGTTACTGAATGATATCCTGAACCGGCTCAAGGAGGAGATCAGTGAGCAGGACCTGCGCCACTTTTACACCCGGCTCGGCGCCAATTTCTACGCGATCTATTCCCTGTTTCATCGGCTCTACGGCAAGCGCCCTGATTTTCAGGAACAAGCCCAGCGGTTGGTGGAAACCATGGCCCGTCAATACATCAAGCGGCCTGAGGACCTTCGGCAACTGGATATCGAGCGGGAACGTGATTACAACTGGTTCCTGCACCAAAAGTGGGTGGGCATGGCCTTATATTGCCAAGGCTTTGCCGGTAACTTGCCCGGTGTGGAGGATAAGCTCGGCTACTTCCAGGAATTGGGCGTGAACTGCGTACACATCATGCCCGTGATGAAATGTCCTGCGGGAAAGAGCGATGGCGGCTACGCCGTCAGCGATTTCCGGCAAATCGATCCACGGGCGGGATCAATGGAGGATATCCGTTCCTTGTCGAAAGCGATGCGCGAGCGCGAAATCCTGCTTGCTCTCGACGTCGTGCTCAATCACACCTCGGACGAGCACGAGTGGGCCCAGCGCGCCCGCGCCGGTGAACCCAAGTATCAGGACTATTATTATACCTACGCCACCCGCACCGTCCCGGACATGTTCGAACAGAACATGCCGGAGGTGTTTCCCGAAACGGCACCGGGCAATTTCACCTGGGACGAGCAAATGGGCCGCTGGGTGATGACGGTATTCAACGAGTATCAATGGGATCTCAACTACACCAATCCCGCCGTGCTGATCGAGATGTTGGACGTGGTCCTGCATTGGGCCAACCAAGGTGCGGACGTGCTGCGGTTGGATGCGGTTGCCTTCCTCTGGAAAAAGATCGGCAGCACCTGCCAAAATGAGCGCGAGGCGCATTTGATTCTGCAATTGCTCAAGGATTGTAGCCAAGTGACTGCGCCGGGTGTGCTGTTCATTGCGGAGGCGATTGTGGCGCCGGTTGAAGTGATCAAATATTTCGGCGAGGACGCCGTGATCGCGAAGGAGTGCGAGATTGCCTACAACGCGACGCTGATGGCATTGCTGTGGGATGCGATTGCGACGAAGAACGCCAAGCTGCTCAATCACGGCATCACCAGTGTGCCGCTGAAACTGGAGCGGGCCACTTGGCTCAACTACATCCGCTGCCATGACGACATTGGCTTGGGCTTCGATAATCAGGATATCGAGCGGGCGGGCTACGAGCCGGACACGCACCGGAAGTTTTTGATCGATTATTTTACCGGCAAATTTGCGGATTCGTTCGCGCGTGGAGTTCCCTTTGGACACAATGAGCGGACGGGCGATGCGCGGATTGCAGGATCGTTGGCCTCGCTGGTGGGACTGGAGTATGCTTTGGAGCAGGATGACCCGCGCGCGATTGATGATGCGATTCAAACCATCCTGCTGGTACACAGCGTGCTGTTATCGTTCGGCGGCATTCCCTTGCTTTATTATGGTGATGAATTGGGTACACTGAACGATGAGACATATCACCTTGATCCCGCCAAGTCCGGGGACAGTCGATGGGTGCACCGGCCCAACTTCGATTGGGATCGCGCGGACAGGCGGAACGAGCCCGGTACGGTCGAATTTAAGATTTTCACGGCCTTGAAGCGCATCATCTCCGTGCGCAGCGAAATCGAGGTGTTCGCGGATTTCAATAATCGTGAGCTGATCGATGTCCGCAACCCGCATCTGTTCGTGTACGAGCGGTATGACATCTCGAGGCGCGGCGACGCCGTCTTGGTAGTGTGCAATTTCGATGCGCGTCCCCAATCGTTGGACTTGGACGAGGTGGGGCAGTGGGGCCATACCGGATACGGGCAACTGGTGGATTTGATTTCCGGTCAACGCCCCGACATTGTCAATCAGTCGTTGGTGATGCCGGGCTTCGGATACTGTTGGTTGAGCCTCGCTTGGTAAAGGGCAGAAGCCTAGACGGACGAGGGGGAATTGCCGGTGCACAAACAAAATATCTCCCGAAACCCCCTTTACAGAGGCATAAACTGGGCTTAGATTCTTCCGTGTTAAATAGGTAAAGCCTTTTAATGAAGTCCCTTGTGCAGAATCTGAAGCGGCATATTTATATTCCGCTCTGCGGGCTCATCGCCTTCAGCTTGCTCTTTCAACTGACGGTCTTGATCCGTGGCCGCGTCACCGATGACTCGGCGGACCTCTGGCTCGATCTGCACGTGCGATCGATCTCCGGTAATCTTGATGCCGTGCCCTTCTTGACGCCGGACGATGTTGCCGATTTGCTCGTGCAATCGATCATTCAGATCGAATCCAGCGGCGACCCGACCCAAATCGGGGCCGCCGGCGAGCGCGGTTTGATGCAGATTATGCCGGGTACATGGGACGACATGACGCGACGCGCGTTCGGACATGCGGTCTCCTTCGACCGCGCCTTTGAGCCAGAGCTGAACGAATTGATCGGCCGCCATTATCTCGCTTATTTGCAGGATTTCCTGCAGCAGCATCGCTCTGCGTGGCGCGCCGACGAGCGGGCGCTCCTGCTGGCCTGCTACAATGGCGGACTAGGCCGTGTGATGGCCGCCGGTTTCGATATCCGCCAACTGCCGCGTTCCGTACAGGATTACGTTGCACGCGGATCGGCGCTGCACGACGCCCTGATGACCGACCAGTCGGGTAGCGAGCTAGACCAGCACGCCGGTCAGTCGAGCGGCAACATGCGCGTGGGCCCCGAGATCTAAGCGGCCCGCAGCGTCGACGCATGCCGCATCGGCAGGGGCGATTGGTGTTGCATGAGATCCCTCGGCTTCGCTCGGGATGACAACGTAACAGCGTGGCATGGTCGAACACCGCCTCGCTGCCAGCGGGTCGAGTCGGCGTTGTCCGTTCCGCACGCATGACCTTCTCCGCTTCACCCCCGGCCACTAGTCATACCCGGCGCCGAACATAATTTCGCAGCGCAAGGTCAGAATCGGGCGCATCTTAAAGTCGAATTCGCGCTTGAACGCCATGCCGGGCGCCACCTCGAAGAACAACCAGTCACGATGTCCGCGCTGTCGCCAGCGAACGGCCGCTTCATATTTGTCCACTTTCGCGGAGGTGTGCGTGTGCCCCTGCACATCGAGATCCACGCCGATCATGGTACTTGGACTGCGAATGTGTACGACGCTGGCCTTGTGACGCAGGTCGAGCCCCTCGCTGGTTTCAGACCATATTTTGGAAGGTGACAGGCGTAGCAGGTGCTGATCATCCAGCATCCGCTCGAAATCAACGCGCGTCTGTTCGCCGAATCCGCGGTCTTCCCGCCAGAAGAACGTTTGGGTCAAGCGAATCGCCCACACGTCATAAACGAACGTGCGCCGACCGCGCAATCGAATCACGGGGATGGGCCCGTTGCGCCAGCGCAAACCACCATCCAACGTCACCAAACTGCGTCGCGTTTCCCGTGTCACATAGCGTAAGCCAGTGAACACCGAACGTTCATTTTCGGGCACATCCGGCGCTGTACGTAAACTCTCACGGATATCGCGTTCCTTGCCCTCGGTATCAAACAGCAATTGCAGTTCTTCGCGGAGTTTGGGTAAGGCGATCTGGCCGCTGAGATTTACGCGGAACGTGAGCCGATCCAGATCCTCGTAGCGGATCGATGTATTCACGCGCAGGTGGGAATCCTGACGCTCATCCA
>SLAD01000286.1 GCA_007126995.1 Kiritimatiellia bacterium
AGAACTCATAAAGTGACCAGCCGGGAAGACTCGCAAACGTCATCGAATGGGCAGATGACAAAACGATTTCGACATCCCCCAACTGAGATAACCCTTGCCCTGTTGCCTTGATATACGCCTCTTTACAAGCCCAAAAGCGGTAGAACAAGGCCAAGCGATGCATATCGGGGGCGGCGAAAAGGGCGGCCGTTTCGTCGGCAGAAAAAAAACGGCGGGCAATCGCCTCCTGGTCAATATGTTCACGCATGTATTCCACATCGACCCCTACAGGGAGGCTACGCGTGACGGCACACACGACGACCTGACGCGAATGGGCCAAATTAAAGGACAAACCACTCATCTCAGCCAGATCGTCGCTCAACACCGGTTTCCCGTTCTCTAGATATTTGAATCGCACCTCCAGAGGTCGACAACGCAGGAAGTGAGCCAGGATAGTCCGCAGCATGCCGCGCCCCACAATGTAACGGTAGCGGTCTTCCTTAAAGCAGTAGCGAACTGATCGGGCCTGCTCCTCGGGGGGCAGCAGATCCTGGAATCGCCCTACCGGTTTGCTCTCGATGTCCCAACTCGTTTGCCATACGTGAACAGCGCCAGGTTTGATATCATCCGGCCGGGTGGCTTTTGACCACGGTTTCAAATTCGTGCGATCAACTCCCATCCTTCTCTCCGCTAGCAGCAGCCGTCTTCCTCCAACTGGCGCCGCCTTCGTAGCCGCTCACACGCCGTTTAGGGCGGAATTCTTCACGAGGTTTGCTTCCATCCACAAGGGCAATTAACGGCGGCGATGAATGCCCGCAAACTCATTCACTGTCGCCGAGGCCGTCATGGCCCATGTGAATTGCGATGCATGTCGGCGGGCCTCCTCTATTCTCACTCGCCGCTCCTTGACCGACCATGCCAGTACGGTTCGGATCATGGAAGCCAAATCCTCCGCACTTTGGCCACTGGCATAGACAACGGCATCGCCTCCAACCTCCGGAATGGATCCCGCCCGGGTCGTCACCACCGGGACCCCGGCCATCATCGCTTCCAGTACGGGCAAACCGAACCCCTCGTAGAGCGAAGGAAAGACAAAAACATCCGCGGATTGGTATAGGCTGATCAGCGCCTCGCGCGATATCCCCGACACACGTTGAACGCGTTCACGGGGAACGTTCTCCAGCGCTCGCAGTACCTGCGGCTCACCCAGCCGAGGACAGCCGACCAGCACCAGCCGGTGAGGAATCTCGTCCTGCACTCGCGCGAATGCATCTATCAGTTGATGCAGATTTTTGTGCGGGTAGGAGTTGGCAACGGAGAGAATATAAGGTTGCAGGTTGCGGGTTGCAGGTTGCAGGTTGCGGGTTGCAGGTTGCAGGTTGCAGGTTGCAGGTTGCGGGTTGCAGGTTGCAGGTTGCGGGTTGCGGGTTGCAGGTTGCGGGCTACTGCCGAATGCGGGGTCAACGCCCAAATGAGTAACCGCGATTCGCTCCACCGGGCAACCGGTATGCTTGATGATCTCCCGCCTCGAGAATTCGGAGATCGTCAGCAAGCGGTCCGCCCGGCGGGCGGCCATCGTAACGAGCGCGTGTGTGGTCCAGCGCGCAATCCGGGTCAGATCGTCCGGGTGCGAATGGTATTGCATGTCGAGAATCGACACCACCTGCCGACAGGGTGCCCAGAACGGCATGGTATAACCTGGGGACCAGAGTAGATCGGGCTTGAGTTTTCTCAACAACCACGGCAGCCGGGTTTGCTCCGCAACGATACGCATGTACCGATTCGCGGCCCGGACCGGCAACAGATGAACACTGCACTGCGGGAACGCCCCGAACTGGTCGCGCAGCAGCGACACATTCTCCTGGTTGGCCACCAAGACCAAGTCAATCGACTCATGCTCACGCGCAACGGCCAGCAACGTTTCGCGCAGATACGTCTCCGACCCGCCCACTTCGCCGGGGATCAGAAACAAGGTGTTAACGGCAACTTTCATCTTTGACGCATCGACGCCATGAACGAATACGAGCCAACAATGCCCCAGCGCACGCCCCAATGCAGCAGCGCCTGTAGCGAGACATGTCCTGCATCGGCCACGGCCACTTCGTACTCCTCTTTGAACTGCTGTCGAAAATGCTGCCCGCTAATCGAGCCCTCGTGCCAGCGAAAAGCCGCCAAGGGCGGCCCTTTGACATGGAATCCACCGCCCTGACGCCAAAGACGCAGGATGAATTCGTAATCCCAGGCCGCTTTCAGGTCCTCCCGCAGCAGGCCCGCCCGGTCCATTGCCGACCGCCGAAAAAACATCGCCGGCTGGGAAATATAGTTGATCGACTGGATCGTAAAGCGAGAGGAAAGCGGGAAGAACGCCTCCTTGAAACGCGTGATGCCACGCCGGATTTCCGCGTCTTGTTCGTCCACTATCGTGCAGCGCCCGAAACCCAACGCCTCCTCTGATCGCTCGGCAAACGCTTCCACTACGCGGCGCAACGCCCCTGGATAATAATAATCATCGGCATTGAGCCATGCCAGCATGTCGCCCCGAGCCAAACGCAAGCCCTTGTTGATCGCGGCCGCGGGCCCGTCATCCGGTTCCCTGACTTTTACATCGATACGGTCACCATACGAGACAGCGATATCCATCGATTCATCGGTACTACCGCCGTCAATGAACAGCAACTCTACATGCACTCCTTCTTCACGCTGGCTCGCCACGCTGTCGAGACAACGCGGCAGGAAATCCGCGCCATTATAACAGGGGATGATCACACTGATTAGCGGGTTGCGCATCAGACCGCCCGCAAAGAAGGCAGAACCGCATCCTTCGCGGACAGGATTGGTTCGTTGATCGGCCATGCAATGGCCAGGTCGGGATCGTTCCAGATCAAGCCGGCGTCATCCTCCGGGCGATAGACATCCGTACACTTGTAGATCACGGAGGCCGTCTCGCTCAGCACCACGAAACCGTGTGCAAATCCTTCCGGGATATACAACTGGTGATGGTTTTCGGCCGATAACGTGTGGCCCTCCCACTGGCCATACGTGGACGAGCCGGTCCGGATATCCACCGCAACATCCCAGATTTCCCCCTGTACGACATATACGAGTTTGCCTTGCGGATAGTTGCGCTGAAAATGCAGTCCCCGCAGCACGTTCTTTCGCGAAAGGGAAAAGTTGTCTTGAACGAAGGTGCGATCAATACCCGCCTCGCGATACTTATCGACTTGGTACGTCTCAGTGAAGAAACCACGATCATCTTCAAAGACGCGGGGGCAAAAAAGCTGCACCCCTTCTAGTTTTCCCGGTGTCACCGACAATACGCTCATCGTCTACCACTCCGGATGATCGGCGATATCATGGAGATACTTCCCGTACTCGTTTTTGGAAAGCGGCCCGGCCAAGGCGCGCAGCGCGTCAGCCGTGATCCAGCCTTTGCGAAAAGCAATTTCCTCGACACAGGATATTCGCAAGCCTTGGCGCTCCTCGATCGTATGCACGAAATTGGAGGCCTGCAGGAGCGATTCATGCGTGCCCGTGTCCAGCCAAGCGAATCCACGTCCAAGCTGCTCGACGCGGAGCAGTCCCTTTTCCAGGTAGACGCGGTTGAGATCGGTGATCTCCAGTTCTCCGCGCGCAGAGGGTTTAAGACACTTGGCGTAGTCGACCACGTTCTGGTCGTAAAAGTAGAGTCCCGGCACGGCGTACCGCGATTTGGGTTGGGCGGGCTTCTCCTCGATGTCGAGCACCTTGCCCGAGGCATCAAAGGAAACGACACCATAACGCTCGGGATCCTTGACCAGATAGCCAAAGATCAAGCCACCTTCTGTCAACTCACCCGCCCTCGTCAGTATCCCATGCAGGCTGTGCCCGAAGAAGATGTTGTCGCCGAGCACCAGCGCAACAGGCTCGTTACCGATAAAGGACTCGCCAATCAGGAACGCCTGAGCCAGGCCTTCCGGACGGGGCTGCTCAGCATACGAAAGCTTCAAGCCCAGTTGTGCGCCGTTGCCTAATAATTTTTCGAACAGCGGCAAGTCCTGCGGAGTGGAGATCACCAGAATATCCCGAATCCCCGCCAGCATCAGAACGGAAAGCGGATAGAAAATCATCGGCTTGTCGTATACCGGCAGCAACTGCTTGCTCACCACTTGCGTGATGGGATACAGCCGCGTGCCTGAACCGCCGGCCAGAATGATTCCTTTCATGACTTATCCTCCAACTAACAACATAAGACAAACGAAGCTGATAAAACGTTGCCCGAGGGTCAACAAATGCACCCCGCGTTCTGAAAAATGGGCGCGGACAAGTCGTCCGCGCCCATGCTCTCAAACCTTCACACTATCGCTCAATCTGACGGGGAAACGGCCGCCGCATCGTCCGTCTGCACCCCGATGCGGCCAGCTGATCCAGCCGCCAGCGCGCTGACATTGGCAACTACGCCACCCGCCTCAACCCATGTACCCTGCAGATGGTACTGGGTGTTCTGCGGCGAGAGGATATACTCAGAGACTCGCACGACGGTTGACTGATCATTGGTCGTCGTCGTACGGGAGAGCTCATCTCCTGTCTGATTGTCCGTCACGATAGTCGTGACCTCTTCAGAGGCCACTGGCGAGCCCGGACGCTGACTCGTCGTCGTAATTGTTGTTGTGGTTGTCTCGCCATCTTCCGAAACTTGTGTCTCGACTCGCTCCGTTACCGTTTCACTCGTGACGCTTTGGCTATCGATCTGGCCACGAATATCCGTTACAGCGACAACGGAGATATTGCCCGTGAATTCAATCTCACGCGCCGCTATGTTGTCCTGTCCCGACCAATGCACCTGTGCTTGCGCCAACTGGGTCCCGGCCTCGAAACCCCCTCCGGTAATCTCACCATCCGCTCCTCGCCGTTCATCATCTGAGGGAACCGTCACGACACTGACCGACCCGATGCGTCCACGATAGATCGACCCGTTGTTGTCAAGTACTTCAATCGCATTCCCTTGTTGACTGAGGACCAAGCGAACAATCGGGCCGCCCGAGGTGTTCTCAACGGCCCGTCCGCCGGCAAGATTCCCGTTGTACGTGCCACTGAAGTTGACATCGATTCGCGCCGAACTAAAACCACTGCCGCCGGTAGTCCAGTCGCAACCGACTACGGCAATCAACGCAATTAGCAAGAGCGATATCGAAATTTCGCTTAGCCATTTTCTTTTTCGTTTCATTGTATTCTCCATGTTCGCAACAAAGCTGCTCGCTTAATCGATTCGTCTCACTCGATAGAACCGAATCGTACCCGATGGATTCGAATCCGGAAAGCTCATATTCACTTGATTTGCCACCATCGTGCCTAACGTTGTCCAGTCCGGCGGATTGCTCGTGAGATCGGTACTGTACTGAACCTGATACTGACGCCCAATCACCGCATCCCAATGAATCGTCGCGCCATTTGACGTGAATCCGGTGATCAGGGGGGAACTCGTGCTAGGCACAAACGGGTCCAAAGCGATGTTGGCACTCCAGTTACCCGGACCGATGCTTATGACGTTCGTCTGTCCGTTCACGGTGTAATTCCCCGCAGGCAATAGGCCAAAGCCGAATAAGCCGCCGCCATACGTCACGGCACTATCGACCACAACAGGGACGTTATCACCCAAAAGGAACACATCGGTCTCATCGGGTGCATCCGGATAGGTTCCCGTCAAGTCGCCACCTTGCACAACCACGACGTGATCGATGTACCAACCGCCCGCTGTGCGAACAGTATCTTCACTTTCCGAGACCAACGAGAAGCGCAGATACACTTTTTCTTCGTTGGCAACCGGTGTGAGCGGGACCACCACACGTCGCCATTCACCGGTGGTATTTTCGGAATAGTTCCGCTGCGCAAGCACGGTCACCAGCGGTCGATCCACGCCTTTTACGCGTGTCGCGACATCCGCGCCCGTTTCCGGCAGGATCGCATCGATCCGTACGTGATCGCCCGAATGCTGCTCAGACAGATCCAGCCACTCATGGAAGATCAAGAAATACTCACTCGTATTGCTGGGATCGGTCGACTGCGGCGAAGACACTGACAGATTCAGAACCGGCGAAAACAGATCCATCGTTGCGTTATTTGTGTAGGCCCCGCGCAGATTTGTGCCATAGGCCCAGCGACCACGATGCGCGGTGGGCGGCGCACCTTGCGGACCGATTTCACTGTTATCCGGTCGACCCAACTGCCAATTATTGCGGCTGTCGAAGCGCGTGCCACCACGTTGACGATGATACCAGAGGTTGGTCCAGCCCGGCTCGAGCGCGTCCACACCCATATTATAGACGAAGCGATCTTCGTTCGCCTCCTCGAACGGGGGCAACTCGGTGCTTTCAATGCCGACTACATAGGCTTGGTTCGACAGTGTCGTCTCAACCGGGTGTCCTTGCCAGAGGTATCCATTTTCATAGACTCCACGCAGAAAACCCAGCCGCCAGGCGAAGTTGCGCTCATTGTAGGACAACACATCGAAGTCGGCGATGGCGGGTCGCTCGATAGCATAACGGCCCGGATATGCACCAATCCGCAAGTATGCAAACGGCGGCTCTTCGCCTGTGCCATCGCGATCCGTAAACGGATGCACGCGCGGATCGCGACCGACATCTGGGCCACCCAAGGCGTGCTCAACGATGTCATCGACCAAGTCTTGGTCGGTATCACGCGAGGTCGGGAGTGTTCCCGTCCGCCCACCAAACAGGAAGGCCGAGCTCGTGGCGCTCTTCACTGGCG
>SLAD01000047.1 GCA_007126995.1 Kiritimatiellia bacterium
ACCAACAGCGTCCAAGGCCCGGCCGGTCCGCTAACGCTGCGTTCAATGAATTGGTATTCGGCGTATTCGGGCGGATCCCACGTGACGCGCAGATCGGTCGCGGACAAGGTGAGCACCTCCATATCGGCCGGAGCCGGGGGCAGCCAACCGGAGTCCTCCACCACCACCATAGCCGGGAGGGAAGGGGAACCGACGCAATCGGCATCAAAGGCCGTCACGCGATAGTCGTATGCGGCAAAGGCCTCGACGGTGTCGAGGTACATTTTGCCTCCGACCGGTACAACGGCAATCACGAACCAATCATCCGTGTCCGCTAATCGGCGTTCGATGAAGAAACGGTCCGTTTCCGGCCCGGCATGGTTCCAGGTGATCTCAACATCGTATGCGAACAGAACGGTTGCCAGCACGTCGGTGGGTGCAACGGGTTCATTCCCTGCCGCCGCCACGCCCGATACGGACTCACCATGCTCATTGATCGCCCAAACGCGATAATAGTAGCGAGTCGTATCCGCGGCTATCGCGCTGCTATCGATATGGTCTGTGGCATCGGACGGAAGGGTTGCGATTGTTATGAAACCGGTATCGGGTGAAAGGCTGCGTTCGACGCGGAAGCCGGTCTCGTTGCTCGAACGGTCTGTCCACGCGAGATCAATGCGGCTGTCCGAAACGCGCGTGGCGGTGAGTGCGCCGGGCGCCGCGGGCGGGAGGTTATCGGCCACGGTCAGCAAAACGGGAATCTGGCGGGTGGAGCCGTCGGTGGTATCCGTTATGGTGAGGGTATCGGTAAAATGACCGGGCAGCATCTGTGTGGCATCCAAAGTCAGCGCGATGACAATGTGTTCGCCGGGCTGAAGGGCGACCGACGCTGGATCGATTTCAAGGAATGCCGCTGGAGCCCAAGCGTGCACGGCGAAATTCACGTCTTCCCCCTTCGGGATAAAGGTGCCACCCCCGCTCTCGGCGTTGTGGGCGATTTGGAGGGCTTGTCCGTTTTCGTGATCCTGAAAGCCGACGGTGTAGGGGATCATGCTGTCGCCAAATTTGAAATCCTTATACCGGAACGTAATGCTGCCGTCGCTTCGCAGGATGGCCTGGAAGGTGGTGGTGGCGGACACGCCTTGACCGATCATGCCAACATCATTCCACTGCACGATAAAGGTGTTGTCGTCCATCTGCTCCCAGAAGATGCCGCCTCCTTGGGCGACCTGAGTCCGTAAGTTACCCCAGAGCGGGAAGATGGCGTCAAAGGGCACCTTGTTGCTCGGCAACGGCTGGTTGACCGCGGTCAGCCATTCGTCGGTTAGCACGGTGCCATCGCCGAAGTAGACGAAGCCATTAACATGAATGGTCAGGTTGGTCTTTGTCTTCCCATAGAAAGGGAAGTCGAAGCCGATGGGGATGAGGACGGGCTGAACGACGCCATACGCGGCGCCGGGATCGCTGTAGCCGGTGGGCGTGTTGGCGGTGGGTGATTCGGAAAGATCGAACCAGGTGAATGCGGGTACAAGGGATTCACCCGTATGATCGGTGCTGGAGTTCCATTTGTATCCGCTCTCGACCGTGAGCCCGCTCAAGGTGAACGTGCGGGCGGCGGAATAGGGGTTGGCCAGCATCAGCTCCACCAGTCGGGTGTGACCGGGCTCGACGGCTTCCGTGATGACGGCGTGGCTGAGTGCTTCGTCGTCGAGGATGGTGATGCTGGCGGATGCCTGATCCATGTGATAGGCGGTATCCGGCTCGATGGTAAGCACGATGGTGCGGTCCGGTTGCAGGATCGGATTGTCCAGTATCTCTAACTCAATCACGGCCTCGCTTGCTTCGGCGGGAATGACCACCGAGCCGGTGAAGGAAGCGATGTAGTCCACGCCGTGCACCGCGCGACCTGTCAGGGTAAAAGGGATGGTGACAGGCATGCCGTAATTTTCGCTGCGTTCGAGCGTGAAGTAGGGCGTCGCGCCGCCGTTCTCGCGAACGGCGGCGGTGGAGCGTCGAGCGGTGATGACGGGTTTCTCCGGGATCTCTTCACCGGCATGAACGCGGTAGGCGTTGAGGTTGACGGTGTAATCGCCGGGTTGCGTGGGATCGAAGGAAATGGTGCGTTCAGTGCCGTCATACGTGATTTGCATCCGGTTGTTGCTGATGCGGTTGACGGTCGGCGCCGATGCCGCCGTCGGCCACGCCAGCAGTGCGGTCATGAGTTGCCAGCGGGTGGCGGGTAGCGCATTCTGCACCCACAGCGAGTTCTGAGTGCGCTGGTGTTCGGCATATTCGGATTCGCTGAAATAGTAGCGCTTGCTCCCGTCAAAACTTCCGGTCCCGTCGGTGCCGTCGAATTCCGCAATAACGGCCGGTAGCATGCTTTGGCCGGTGATGGGATTGACGAACACATGATTCCCTGCCCAATCCGGCGCCCAGCCGGAACCGGATTCGTAGCCGGGATCGGCGATGGCACCGGTGCCTGCCTGATGAATGATATCCAAATCGGTGGTGTCGCGGCTGAAAACTACCCGGGCGCTGACATCGTTTTGTGTCCAGGCGAACTCGTTTCCTTCTACCGTGACCTGCGCGGGAGGCGGACGATCCACTTGCAGCAACCACGAGAAGAGCGCGGGCTCCGCGCCTTCATTAAGTTCCAGGTCGTCATAGACAATGAAATAAAATTGATCGACGAAGATGACGTGCCGATGCCAGCGTTTCAGGCCGGCGCCCGGCAATGTGCGGTAGGCCTTGGAGGCGTCGCCCACCCAGTGGATATACGATCCCCCGTTGGGCAGCGCCCCTTCCTCATAGGCCAGCATGCGTCCGAAATAGGGTTCGGCGGGCCAGTTGGGATTGATCCATTCCTGTCCCCGCCCGTCGATCAGCATGCTGTTGTGGCTCATGGTGTGACGGGAATAGGGATCGGGATAGCGCCGCGATCCGCCACCGGCAGCTAGCGGTTCTCCGAACGCGTGCCAGGAGAAGGCGTTCTCCGCCCGATAACTATGACTGAGTCCGCCGCGCGGTCGACTTTGAAAAATCATGCGCGGCCCAGTATCTGCCCAAGCCCGGTCGGTCGGCGGTTCCGTCCCCACCATCACCCAGCCACTTTCAGGGAAAAGCGCGTTCAGCGATTCCGGTTCCGGTGTGACCAGCGTGTTCGCCTGTTTGTGCTGGTAGGCCAGCATCAGGGTCCAGGGACGGCTGAATGAATGGTCTTCGAGTTTATCACCCTCAGTCGCCGCTTCTGCATGCCAACGCGTCATCGCTTGCGGGTTTCCGGTCAGCAACGCCAGTGCCTGTTGGTTTTGCAGCACCGATTCCGCTGAATCGTAGCTCCATTGATCACCAAACGGCGAACGCCGGTATCCATCAAATAGCACATGCGAAAACCAACGCTGATAACCGGTGATGAAGGGATTCTTCTGCTGTTCCAGATCGAGTAACAATTCCGCCATCAGCGCGGTGCGCAGCATCGTGCCTTGCTTTTCCCCGCCATAGCCTACGCCCTCATTAATCGCGCCATCGTCCGGCCCATACAACCCGCCGGCCGTCACGCCGGTCAGGAAATCAATCGTGAGCGGCAGCAGCGTTTCGGCCTCCATGGTCGCATCGGCGGCGGCATCTTCGCCTGCCATAAGCAGCAAACCGGGCATGGCCCAGAAGAAATTCTGGTAGTGATGGCTGTCGCTGCGAAGCCCCACGCCGTTGTTGTAGATATTTCCCGCGCTGCGCCAGGAGCGGCCTTCCAGAAATACCTGTCGCACGCGCAAGGCCACGCGATCCCGCAACAGTTCCCGTTCAGCAGCGGTCAAGTCGTTATAGTACCAGTCATAAAGCAGGGCAAGGTGTTCCGTGATCGCGGTGGTTTGCTTCGTGGTGGCGCCGTGGAATTCCGGCCAGGAAAGTGAACGCCCGTTGGCCGTATGCGGGAATTCCGCCAGCCGCAAGAGCAGATCCTTTGCGTCGGCATAGATCGGATCGCCCGTGACTTTGTAGGCAAAGGCCACCACGACCAATTGCTGCGCCATACGCCCATAGTTGTTGCTGCGCCAAACTGCGGTACCGGAGCCGGTGTCGAACTCGACCTTGCCATCCACGGCGCCGTCGCTGTCCAGTGGTCCGCCATCCTCATCGGTCGGGGGGAAATGGGTGTCGGGATTGACGTACCAAGCTAATCCCGTGTGACCGCCGGCCCCCACGATGCGGTTGGCCTGTGCACGAAGCTGGGCCAGCCAGTCCTGACCGCGATCCGTGCTTTCCAAGAACGCTTTGAACGCCGCCCAGTCGCCGCCGACCGGGCCGAACCGCGGGCGACTGGCCCCCGAGACACCGGCCAACAGTGGATAGGCGTTGGCGTGTCCCGACCGGTCCCAGATCGGTTCCGCGCCATCGATCTCGAAGCAGTGGACAGCGCTCCACTCGTCCACCGTGCCGTTCGCATTATGATCGTAGCCGACGCGCCAATACCAGGTGCCGGCTGCAAAGGGGGCGAGGCTGTTGTAGAAGTTGTAATCGACCGTGACATCCACGACCGGATTGCTGAAACCGGTCTCGTCCGCTACTTGGAACCGGAACAGTCGAAGCGGGTCGTCGGTGTTCCCGCGAATGCCGGGACGGTAGGGCCAGGAAAAGCGCGGAGGATTCACCGCTACGGCGAGTCCGTCGGCAGGGCGGAATCCGAGAAAATGGGGATACATCCAGCGGGGATCAGGCTCGATGAAGCCTTGCGCGAAAAGATTGGTGGCACAGCAGATGCTGAACAGCGCGAACAGACCGGCGCACGAAGCATCACGTGAGCGGCCCCTGCGCTTCAACGTTTTCGGATTTCTGGACCGCACGGTTGGTCTCCTCGCCGCCTCGCTACTGTACGTTCTTAGATGCCCCACGATGGTAGAATGATCTAGTGGTAAACATACCCTTGACGGTGAAGGTTAACGACCGTTCGTAGCCTGAACTCGTTAACCCGTGAGGAGGAGAATCTCTGTCACTCAACGACCCAGATACAGATCACGGCCGGGCGCCAGGGCCGCGATTTTGCGGTCGGCCACGCTGCGTTTGAGCATCCAGAATCCGCAGTCGGGATGAATCCACTTCACCCGCTCGCCCAGTATCTTTTCGGCGGCTTCAATCCGGCGCGCAATTTCTTCCGGCGTCTCGACATGGTTGATCTTCACGTCCACGACGCCAATGCCGATGCCGGTTTCCGGTCGGATATCCTTGAGCGCAACCAGGTCCTCTTCCGGGCGATGGGCAAGTTCCAACACGAGATGGTCGCACTGCAACTGATTGAGAAAATCAATCATTCGATGAAACTGCGCCGGGATACTGAAGGGCCTGATCCAAGGCCGCCAGAGCTTGGTCCGTCTCTTCCGCCCCCAAGGCCGAACCTAGCGGGGGCGGGCAACATTCGGCGAAAAGCACTTCGTCGGTCTTGAGGGCAAAGGGCAGTTGAACCCGTCCATCGCGCGCCGGTAACCGATGGACATGGTGGCGCGGCTGCGCCGCAGCGGCGAGCGCTTCGCGCTCGATCCGCGTGAGGCTGACGGGGCCACCCAGCGATTGCCAGATTTCGTAGAGGCTGCCGGCTCCTGCGGAGAGCATGGCGGTGAGCACCGTGACGTGACCCTCATGGATGACATGCTCCGGCACGGGCAGGTCCAGCGTGTCGCGCCACTCGACCCGCGGGGTAAGGGGCATTTGGAAGTTCCAGAGCAGGGCCCGGGTAGTCACGGTCTCGTCGGTCACCAGTCCGCCAGCCGTGCCAGGACAGCTTTCCGGTACCAGCGGCAGGCGCGGGCCGCCCATGCGGGCAAGGTATTTGAAGGCATGAAAAGCGGGCTTGGGCAGTCCATCGATGGTCATCATACCGTAGTATTGGTTGCGGGGGCCGAAGGGTTCGCTGGTGACGGCGGCCTCGCCCATGGAATCATTCAGGGTCCAGTAGCCAAGGGCGTCCACATACGGGTCGGTGCCGACGGCGTAGTGGAGGGCGGCGGCTCCGCTGAAGAGCCGACTGCAATCGCTGGTGCCGACCCATTTGGCTTTGCCCTCTTCGCTGCAATGCTGGGTGTTCCATTCGGTAACGATGTTGGGCAGGTCGGCGAAACCATCAGCGTCAAGGTCGGCGCGGCAGGTGCGAAAATCGTCAATGAATGCTTGGCCGGGCGCGTGGGGCGAACCCTCCCGTCGTGGCCAAACCCCGTACTCGCCCATGGGGTAGCTGTGCGTGGAGATGAAGTCCATAGGGACGGCGTGCTCGCGGCACCAACGGGCGAACGGCAGGGCCATGGCCGTGCCCGCGCTGGCGGGGCCGCCGACCTGGAGGTCGGGGTGCACGCGCTTGATGCCGCGCACCGAGGCGGCGTAAAGCTGGAAATATTCCTCTTCCGTGCCGGTCCAGAACTGGCCATTGAGGTTGGGTTCGTTCCACACTTCGAACAGCCAGGTCTTCACGGTCGGCAGGCCGTGCCGTTCCACAAAGTGCGCG
Organism: Kiritimatiellia bacterium; assembly: GCA_007126995.1. Classification (GTDB taxonomy): domain Bacteria; phylum Verrucomicrobiota; class Kiritimatiellia; order SLAD01; family SLAD01; genus SLAD01. Next base: position 6,470 of record SLAD01000047.1, read on the forward strand.
GCCGCAGCGAAGCAGAGATCCTCCCAGGCCTGCCAGGATTTGGGAGGGGTAACGTTCATGGCGTAGTCGAAAAAGGTCGTATCGCCCGAGGCGATTGCGGTGGGCATGGGATTGAGCTCCACAATGGGGGCGAAGTCCAGTTCGACCAGCAGGTCATAGATTTGGTCCAGCAGCGCCCAGCGATAGCGTACGGTTCCATCCGGGTTGGCGGCCACCACGCCCAGCTCATCATGGAAG
>SLAD01000330.1 GCA_007126995.1 Kiritimatiellia bacterium
CCATGTGTCACTAAACGCCGATGGATCCTGCTCCATCAACGATGACGGGCGTGGCATCCCGGTCGACATGCATGCGACCGAGAAGAAACCCGCCGTCGAGGTGGTGCTCACGACACTCCATGCGGGCGGCAAATTCGACCATAACTCCTACAAAGTGTCCGGCGGCTTGCACGGCGTCGGGGTGTCCTGCGTCAACGGACTCAGTGAGTGGTTCGAAGTTGAGGTGCGCCGCGACGGCGTTGTGCACCATCAACGTTTCGAACGCGGCGTACCGGTTTCCAAGCTGGAAACGATCGGGAAGACCAAGGGCACCGGCACCAAGATCACATTCTTTCCCGACGCCACGATCTTTCAGGTGACGGAATTCAACTGGGACACGCTGGCTGCGCGCCTGCGCGAGATCGCGTTCCTCAACAAAGGCCTCGAGATCAAGCTCACGCAGGAGGAGCCTGCGCGCGAGGAAACCTTCAAATATGACGGCGGCATCAAAGAGTTCGTCGAGCACTTGAACCGCAACAAGAATGCCCTGCATCCCAAGGTCATCTATATCGAAAAGGAACGCGACAACGTGGCGGTGGAAATCGCCATGCAGTACACGGACGCGTATGCTGAGAACCTGTTTTCCTTCGCCAACAACATCAACACGATTGAGGGAGGCACCCACCTCAGCGGTTTTCGCTCCGCCTTGACCCGTACGGTCAATGCCTATGCCCGCGCCAACAAGCTGATCAAGGACGACAAAGTCAGCATGAGCGGCGACGACATCCGCGAGGGCATGACGGCGGTGGTCAGCGTGAAGGTGCCGGATCCGCAGTTCGAGGGACAGACCAAGACGAAGCTGGGCAACGGCGAAGTACAGGGCATCGTGGAATCGATTGTAAACGACGAGTTGGCGACGTACTTCGAGGAACATCCCAACGTCGCCCGCCGCATCATTGAAAAGGGCGTTTTGGCGGCCCGCGCCCGCGAAGCGGCCCGCAAAGCCCGTGATTTGACCCGGCGCAAGAGTGCGCTCGATAGCGGTTCCCTGCCGGGCAAGTTAGCGGATTGCTCCGAGCGCGATCCGGCCATCACGGAACTGTTCATCGTCGAGGGTGACAGCGCCGGCGGCTCCGCGAAACAGGGCCGTGATCGCCGTTTTCAGGCCATTCTGCCGTTGCGCGGCAAGGTCCTGAACGTGGAAAAGGCGCGACTCGACAAGATTTTGAATAACAACGAAATCCGCACCATGATCACCGCGATCGGTACGGGAATCGGCAAAGAGGAATTCAACCTCGAAAAGCTCCGTTACCACAAGATCGTGATCATGACCGATGCGGACGTGGACGGCCTGCATATCCGCACCCTGCTGCTGACGTTCTTTTACCGGCAAATGCCGGAGCTGATTGAGCGCGGTCACGTATTCATCGCCTTGCCGCCGCTCTACAAGATCAAACGGAAGAAGCGCGAACAGTATCTGGATAGCGACAAGGAATTGACCGAAATCCTGCTTGAACTCGGCACGGAAGACTTGGCACTGGTCGATCAGTCCGGAAAGCCGTTTTGCACCGACAAACAGTTGCAGGACATTCTGGCGGCGCTGACGGAAATCGAGGACATTGCGCGCCGACTGGACCGTAAGGGCATCAATTTCCAGGAATACCTCGCGCATCGCGACAAAGAGAAGGGACTTTTCCCGCAGTATCGCGTGCAAGTGAAGCATGCGCACGGCACAGAGTTTGAGTACATCGCGACCGAGGCCGATCTGCGCAAGTACCGCGAGGAAATGGAGCGCCAGCTGGGCGATCAGCTGGAAATTTTCACCGAAGAAGGCGAGAACGGCAACGGCGCGACCAGTGCCCCGCGCCATCCCGGCCTGAACTGGGTGGAAATTTTTTCTGCGAACAGCTTGGCCAAGCAAGTGGCCATTCTGGAAAAACGCGGCTTCAGCGTGGACCAGATGCTGAAATCGGAGGAGCCGCTCTTCCATCTTTCCGACGCGAAGGACGAAAAGATCCCCATTCACTCCCTTCAGCACCTGCTCGATACCGTTCGCGAGATCGGCCGACGCGGACTAAGCATCCAGCGCTACAAGGGATTGGGTGAAATGAATCCGGAACAGCTCTGGGAAACCACCATGGACCCGCAACGCCGCAAAATGGATCGCGTCGTGCTGGACGACATCGTCAAAGCCGACGAAATCTTTACCATTTTGATGGGCGACGAAGTGGAGCCCCGCCGTAATTTCATCCTGAGCAATGCGCTCAACGTCCGCAATCTGGACATCTAATTTCTAACCTGACGGGACTTAACCATGTATCAACAGAACGAGCGACTCGACCGCACCAATATTGAAGAGGAAATGCAGCGCGCCTACATCGATTATTCGATGAGCGTGATTGTGGGACGCGCCCTACCGGATGCGCGCGACGGACTGAAGCCGGGCAACCGGCGCATTCTCTTCGCCATGCGCGAACGCGGCTGGACCCACAGCAAACCCTTCGTCAAATGCGCCAAAGTGGTCGGCGAAGTAATCGGTAACTACCACCCGCACGGCGATTCAGCCGTCTACGACACGCTGGTGCGCATGGCGCAGGATTTCTCGATGCGCTCGCCGCTGATCCATGGCCAAGGGAACTTCGGCAGCATCGACGGCGACCCGCCGGCGGCCTACCGTTATACCGAGTGTAAGCTCAACCGCTTGGCGGAGGAAATGCTGGCTGACATCGAAAAGAACACGGTCGACATGCGGGCCAACTTCGATGAAACGCTGCAAGAACCGGTAGTGCTTCCCGCGCGCCTGCCCAATCTGCTGGCCAATGGCAGCACCGGTATCGCGGTCGGCATGGCGACCAACATCCCGCCGCACAATCTCAACGAGCTGATCGACGGGATCGTGCATCTGATTGACAACCCGGAATGCGAAGTCGCCGACCTGACGAATTTTGTCAAAGGCCCCGACTTCCCCACCGGTGGACTGGTGTGCGGCTTGGGCCCGATTAAGAGCATGTACGAGACCGGACGCGGGCTGCTGAAAGTGCGCGGCCGGGCCGCGATCGAGACGGGCAAGAACAATAAGGAAAGCATCATCATCACGGCGATTCCTTATACGCTCAACAAGACCACGCTGATCGAAAAGATCGCCTCGCTCGCACAGGACAAGAAGCTGGAAGGCATCTCCGATATCCGTGACGAGTCCGACAACAAGGACGGAATTCGCGTCGTGATCGAGTTGAAGCGCAATGCCGTACCGAAGGTGCTACTCAACCATCTCTTCAAGTACACGCCGCTCGAAATGACCTTTGGCGCGATCATGCTGGCGATTGATAATGGCCAGCCGCGCGTGATGAACCTGAAAGAGATCATGCATTGCTTTGTCGCGCATCGTTTCGATGTCGTGACGCGGCGCGCGAAATACGACCTCGCAAAGGCGGAGGCGCGCGCACACATCCTGGAAGGGTTAAAGATCGCCCTGGACAACCTGGATGTGGTCGTGAAGATCATTCGCGGCTCCAATGATCGACACGTTGCGAAGGCGGAATTGATGAGCAAGCTTGGCCTGTCCGAGCTGCAGACCAATGCCATCCTCGAGATGCGCCTCTATCAATTGACCGGCTTAGAGCGCGACAAGATCGAGAACGAATACCTCGAAGTCATCAAGCTGATCAACTACCTGCGCGACCTGCTCGCCAGCGATCAAAAGATTTATCAAGTCATTAAGGATGACTTGCTTGATCTGCGCAACACGTACGGTACCGAGCGCCGCACCGAAATTGTGCCGGACGAAGGTGAAATCAACATTGAGGACTTGATCGCCGACCGCAGCTTCGTGATCACCATTTCGCATACCGGCTACATCAAGCGGGTACCCGTCAGCACCTATCGCCAGCAGAAACGCGGCGGCAAAGGTGTGATCGGAATGGGCACCAAAGAAGAAGACTATGTCGAACATGTCTTTATGGCCAACACGCATGATTACATACTGTTCTTTACCGAGAGTGGTCGCGTGCATTGGCAAAAGGTGTACGAGATTCCGGAAGGCGGCCGGGCCACGCGAGGCAAGGCGATTGTGAATCTCTTGCAGATTGCCTCCGACGAAAAGATTGCCGCGATGATCAAGGTTCGCGAGTTCGACTCGGATAAGCATTTGGTGATGGCCACTGATCGTGGCGTCGTGAAGAAGACCAATCTTTCCGCATACGGCAATCCGCGTGCGGGTGGCATCATTGCGATCGCGATCGATGAGGGCGACAAACTGATCGGGGTCAAGATGACAGACGGCGATAACGAGTGCATGCTGATCACGCGTAACGGCATGAGCATTCGCTTCCATGAGAGTCAGCTGCGAGATCAGGGTCGCGATACCCGCGGCGTGAGAGGCATTACGCTGGCCAAGGGCGATGACGCCGTGGAAAGCATCGAAATCGTTGAAGCCGACCATACCTTGCTGGCGATTACGCAGAACGGGTACGGCAAGCGCACGCGCTTCGAAGAGTACCCGACGCAGAAGCGCGGCGGCAAAGGTGTGATCACTATCCGGACCACCGACCGTAACGGCGTGGTGGTCGGGGCGCATTCCGTAAATGATCATGACGCCTTGATGCTCATCACGGAGAAGGGGCAAATGATCCGCATCTCGGTGGAAGATATCCGCACGATCAGCCGAAATACCCAAGGCGTCCGTCTAATTTCGCTTTCGGCGGGCGATCGTCTGGTCTCGGCCACACCGGTCGAGCCGGAGGACCCTGAGGAGGAATTGGACGATGAGACAGCGGAATCCGCTGAACCGATCGTGCCGGTGAATCCGCCAGCCGAGTCCGGGGACGAGACAGAAACACCTTAAGCGTAGCGGCCTTCAGGAGGCGGGCGGACGGGATGAGCAAACGATGCGCGTCCCGCCTCCGGGGCGAGGATTGATCTGTAACTCGGCCCGTATGATGCGGGCGCGGTAGTGCATGATGCGCAAGCCCATACCTTCGCCGGTTGCTGCCACCTCATCAAATCCGACGCCGTCATCTTCGATCGTCAGCACGAAGCCGCCGACCGGGTCCGTCCCCAGTGAAATCAAGACGCGTCCGGGCTTCGCATGGCGAGCAGCATTATTGACCGCCTCGCGCGCAATCAAATAGAGCTGCTCCTTGCGCTTGCCGTCCAGTTCCGGACTCGGCTCCGTTTCCTGCCACTCGCAGGAGACCCCGTACAAGCTCGTCATTTCCTCCGCCAACTGGGCCAGTGCACCGTCCAGGCTTTCATCGTTCAACGTCACGGGGGCGAGACCGCGCGCCATGGCCCGCACTTGACCGACGGCCTCCTTCAAGGTCTCATTCAGTGTCCGGGCATGCTCCTCCTCTTCTCGTGCGGATGCCTTGAAATGGCTTAGGAGCGAGCGACTCAGAAACACGGCGCCGGTGAGTTTCTGTCCGAGCGAATCGTGCAAGTCGCGCCCCAAACGCTGACGCTCCCGCGTGGCGAGTTCACTCATCTCCTCCTCCAGGCGCATGCGTTCCTGCATCTGCCGCTCTAGTTCTGCGGTGGCGTGTTGCAGATCGCTCGTGCGCGCCCGTACTTCCTGCTCGATCTGGCGGGTCCGTCCGGCCAGGAAGACAAGCTGGCTGCTCAAGAGCAGGGACACCAACAACCCTGCGAGCAGCACAATGGTCGCAGAGGCCGAATGCGCTGGTGAATCGAGCTGAGCCGAGAGCCACCATTCTTGATTGATCATCTCGATGGCGCGCTGATAATGCCATCGCCCGTCTGCCAAGACGACCACCGGCTCCGCCGACAGCTCGACATCCGGCTTTGCATGCGAAAGCGACACGTGTATCCCAGGCGACGGCACCGTCAGCTGGAGCACTCGCTGAAGCAGTGCCCCGGGATCCAGTAATCCGACCGCAAAGCCGATGAATATTGGCGTTGGTTGATCGGCTTGGTCACGGGGCGGCTCAAAGAAGATCGGGGTGAAGACCCAATGGACCGAGGACGTTGCGTGTTGCTGCTCGTACGCCACCGGGTTCCGCACAATGGCTGGGCGATCCTGCTGCTGCATGTACTCGATTGCCTGGCGGGCATCCGTGCGTGAAAGAAAATCAAAGCCGATGGGCACCCGCAAAGCGGCCGCCTCACTTTCCCACGTTAACGGATAATAGAGCGGGCGCGGCGCAGCCGGAATCCACTCCGCATCCGGCCCCATCTCCACCAAGCGGTACCCCATGTCTTCAGATTCCTCGAACGCTTGCTCAATCGATAGCCGCATACCATGACCGATCCGCTGCGCAAAGCCGAACGCACCCAGAATGGCTTGCTGGTGCTGCATGCCTTTATCGACAAATTCGGCTAGGGCCTCGCCGCTAATTTCGCCAGAAAGCCCGTGCAAGGCCCGAATGGAATCCAGCACGTCGACGTAAAGTTGTAATTCCCGCTCAAGGTTGGCTTGGACTGTTTCCGCCTCAAGGCGGAACCGCTCAATAGCGCTCCGCTCTTCCGCCTGCTGGATACGGGAAGCCAGCACAAAGGAGAGCAGTATCCCGAGCAATGCCGTCGTCACGGCCAGTGTGAAGGGCCAACGAGCGCGACTAGCGGAGATGGAGGAGGCACCGGGCATGGGCATCAACGATTCGGCGGCGGCCCGTCATCGGAATCCATTTCCTCAATGATCGAGTCCACATTGCCCACATCCTCGAAGTCGGG
>SLAD01000287.1 GCA_007126995.1 Kiritimatiellia bacterium
CTGATGACCAAGGATCGCGACCCTATAGCCTGGCATCGGGCATTCATGATCCTGAGCTGCGCTTCCTGATCCGCCAAATGAAGGGGGGCGAAGTCAGCCCTTATTTGGCGCAACGGCAACCGGGCGATACGGTGAAAATGAGCCCGCCGTTCGGGTGGTTCCGGCCGGGACAAAACGCCGACCAGCGGCCCTTTGTTTTTATGGCGACCGGCACGGGTATCGCCCCATTCATGGCGTACCTGCGCTCCTATCCGGATCGTCCACCGCAACAGTGCTATTACGGCGTGCGGCAACGCGCCGATGCGGTGGAGGTGCCGTGGCTGCGTGAGCGGCTCGACTTGCGGTTGGCCGTGTCACGCGAAGTGGCCGACGATGCGCATCATGGCCGGATTGCCGACCTGTGGGCGGACAGTTTACCGCTACCGTCTGACACCGATTATTATCTGTGCGGCTTGGACGCTATGATCGATGAGGCGACCGTTTGGTTGCAAGATCGAGGCGTCGACCTCGCGCGCATTCATCGCGAATGCTTCTTCAACGCCGAGGTTTAGCCAGCTGTCCAACGGAAGATATTGTATAATATCACAATTGTTGTATCATTATTGCGCAATTGCATGATTGGAGCGGTGACGCAGATGAATAAAATTTACCTCCCTATCGCCCGTGGCGCGTCAATCTTCACTTCGGCGCTATGCGGGCTGTTCCGTGTGTTGGCTTTCGGGGTGGTGCTCGTGGCGGGGACCGGCTCGGTGACAGCGCTCGAAGTGACGCCGCAGGTCCTGGTCGATTACGATGCCGTTTGGCGGTTTGACGATAGCGATCAAGACTTGGGCGAAGCCTGGCGCGAATTCGATTATGATGACTCCGACTGGCCGGCAGGGCCGGGCTTGCTGGGATATGACACGCAAGGTCGAGATGAGCGTTGGCCCGCGCCGGGACTGCAAACGTTGATGCAGGAACACCTGCTCACTTATTATCTGCGAACGTCATTTGATTACCAAGGCACCCTGGAGGGCCAGCGGCTATTGATCGAACAGATTCTGGATGATGCGGCTGTTTATTATCTCAACGGTGTTGAAATTGCCCGCAGCGCATTGATGCCGGATGGCGAGATTGAATTTGGCACACGCGCCACGCATTGGACCGATCCATGGGATGACCACGAAGTCCTTGAGGTGATTGATCCCCCGCTGCGACACGGACGCAATGTGTTGGCGGTTTCGCTGCACAATGCCGGGCCGAACAGCTCAGACATTTGTCTAGGCGTACGAATGACCCTGATGCCGCAAGATGTTGAGCCCATTGCGCTCTACTTGACGTGGCAGCAGGATCCAACCACGACAATGACTATTCAGTGGCAAACAATCGGATCGTCGGAGGCAACCGTTCTGCTGGGCAATGCGGACGGGGAGCAGATCGGTAGGCAGAATCCGCAACAGAGTCGCACGATTCCTTCAACGGATCGCTGGGTCTATGCCGCTGAGTTGACCGGTTTGGAGCCGGGCACGGACTATACGTTTCGATTACAAGGAATTGATGGCGCAAGCTCGAGCCCCGTGTACCGCTTCCGGACGATGCCTGCCACGTTGGAGCGCCCGCTGCGGATCGCCATGGGCGGCGACGTTCGGCACCGACAAGAATGGATGGAGGAAATGAACCGGGTCGCCATGCGCTATGACCTGGACATGATTGTCTGGGGGGGCGATCTCGCCTATGCCGATGGTCGGCCAATGTATTGGTATCGCTGGGAGGAATTCTTCGAAGCGATGATGAACACGCTGATCGATGACACTGGCCGCCTGGTGCCCATCCTATTCGGGATCGGCAATCATGAAGTGCAGAACCATCATTGGTTCTGGAACGTGGAATCGGAAGACAGTCCCAATCGGTTTAATGATCAGTTCCGCGAACGGATTGGCCCGTTTTACTTCAGTATGTTCGCTTTCCCCGGACATCCTGGCTACGGTTTGCTGGATTTCGGGGACTACATGAGCATCCTGTTGCTGGATACCGACCACGCACACCCAATGGTCGGCCCGCAAACCGACTGGTTCGAGCAGGCCCTGCGAGAGCGCCAGCAGGTGCCGCACGTATTCCCGGTCTATCATGTGCCGGCCTGGCCATCGCATCGTCCCTTCGACGGGCCCGTATCAGAGCGAGTGCGGGAACTGTGGGTGCCGTTGATGGAACGGTATGGCATTCAGGTGGCCTTTGAGAATCATGATCACACCTACAAGCGCACCGTGCCGATTCGGGACGGGCGCGAATCCCCGGATGGCATAGTCTACATGGGCGACGGTTGCTGGGGCGTGCGCGAGCGGGACGTGCGTGCGCCGGAAGATGAATGGTATCTGGCCCACACGGCGAGTCGGCGGCATTTCATTCTGATTACCGTGACCGAGGACCATCGAGATATGAAGGTGATCGATCGGGACGGGATGCTGATCGATCATGTTGTGCAGACGGTGGGCAAGCGGATGAATGCCGACTCCAAGCCGATGATCCTGGTGCCGGGGGGCACGATCGTGACTGAAACCGGTCGCGAGCTCAGCGCGTCTTCCTTCCAGCTCAGCGCGAGCGAGGTAACCTGGGATGCGTGGCGCAGGGTGCGCGCCGCAGCAGATGAGCGGGGATACGACATTGGCGAGCGTGGGGCGGGTTTCGGGGCGGATGATCCCGTGCACTCGGTCACCTGGTATGACGTGGTCAAGTGGTGCAACTTACGGAGCGAGATCGCTGGACGAACCCCGGTGTACTGGGTCGGCGACCAGGTGTATCGAGCAGGGGTTGAAGCGGATGTTTCGGTGAGGGATGCCGCCGATGGATATCGTCTGTTGACGGATGCGGAGTGGGAATACGCTGTTTTGCTGGCCGAGCAAAACCTGCTCGCGCATAACAAGGAAGAACCGGCCAGCCGCCCGTGCCCCAGTGGTCGGGTTTCCATGCTGGCGACGCAGTCGGCCGGGTCGGACATGAGCGCCGAACTATGGGAATGGTGCTTCGACTTGCTTCCCGGATGTGAGGCGGAGGGGCGCGTTGTGCGAGGTGGCCGACAAAGCAATTTGGAGATCCTTTGTCGCATGGGGCTGCGTGGCAGCTATCCCCCGGACGAATCGAGCGACCGCATCGGTTTCCGTGTGGTGCTGCCAGCCAGCGACGATTGATCGACAAGCTTTCAACACTCCGGTTCCCATTCCGGCGGCTCTTGTTGCGGCGGGATAGCTCGTCTCGCCTCATAATGGCTTGGTCGCGTCCCAACTTGGTGGGGCGAATCCTCCGGATGAGCCGTGAGCATGAGTGGCACATGGGTAGACCCTGCTCTTGCGCCTGCTCCAGCGGCTCGTCCCGCGCTTGCGAGACTCGCCCCACCTGTCCCATCACGCAACGGGAGGGCGAGATCGCCACCGATCCGTAGGTGTGAGCGGACCGTTCCGGAGCAAGACTCGCTCGTAGGGTCGCCGTAAGGCGATACGTTCGCCGGCACGCATTGGAAGACCCGCCTTGCGTCGGCCCTACAAGCAGCCCGCAGCGACGACCTTGCCCGCTCCACTTAGTTGTGGGGGCGAAAGACGGACTAGTGAGTCCGGGAGTAATACTCGCCCAGCGGGGTTAGGGATCCGTCCTCATTAAACAACGCCGACGTGCCCAAGGCGGGATTGTCCGGCCGGGCAGGATACCAGGCATAGCGGTAGATGTAGCTACGGCGCTCCAGCTCGGGAAGCACGCTGCGCATGAAGGCAAGGATTTCGCGCTGGGAATACCGGTTATCCTCGACGGTCTCGGCCCGCCAATCGCCCACCGCGAATTCGGTGATCCAAATCGGGCGGCGATACATGCGGTGAATTCTGTCGAGACGATTCAAGAAGGCGCGGGCATCGGGTCCACCATAGGAGTGGACCGCGATGAAATCGACCCGCAACCCGCGCTCATCCACACCGGACATGAAGGAAGTCATCCACTCGCGGTCGGGATGAATGGCACCTGGACTGACCAAAGGCAGGTCGATCTCCATCAGTGTCGGCCAATCATCGAGGACTTCTTCAACGGTGCGATTGGCTTGGCGGGGCGAATCCGGCTCATTATGCCCCAACACGTAACGGTATCCCCGCGTCTCCTTCTCTCGCCGGATGCGATCAACCTGTCGCTGAGTATGACCCTCCCGGCCAAAAATCATGGGGACAAACTCGATGCCTTCGGGGACATCATTCGGTTCCCTCGACGTCCAATTATAAAACCAGGCGACATTCAGCATCTCAAGGCGCTCCCCCCAGTCAGCATGCCGGCCCGTGGAAATGCCTAAGCCCTTCTTATTGCCTCGCTCCGCACGGATTGAGGACCCTTGCGTTGAAGTTTCCTGTGTCCTCGTGCGCAGCGTGGGAGGCGCCTGTCGTGCCGCAATGAACTCCTGGTCGGCCTGACTCAGGCTCTCAAGCAGTACCCGGACGATTCGGCCCCCCTTGCGAAAATAGACGACCTCCCCCTCCACCCGAACCAACTCGGCGTCAATCTGAACACCTTGCGCATCCTCCCACGTCCGCATCAAATTTCCGGCCATCGCCGTACCTGCAGACGAGGTTGTCAGCAGGAAGGCAAGCATCAACGCTTTGACGAAAAATGGCTTTTTCATCCTCAACTTAACAGCTTCGTTTTCGCTCTGAACTATGTTGTTCACCGTCCAATGGTGTGGACCGCACCGCCACCACCATGCTATTTATAAAACCATTCAGGTTGTGCATCAAGGTAACAATTATTAGTCTTATGCGCAATTATGGGGGACGTATTTCTTTATTCAGCAGCCTTTCGTAGCGAGGGCAGGGTTCCGTCAATCGAGGAAGCCTGCGATCTGCTGCGAAGCCGTCCTTGCGTCGAAAAGGTCTTATGCTGTAACTTTCGCCAAAACGAAGGAATACGCATGAAGAGCATTGATGGAGACACCAAATCGGCATCCGCCCGCAAGCAGGTCCGCCCCGCCGCCCGGGCGCGCAAGAAGGCGGCCGCCTTGAAGGAAAGCGATGCCGGACACGCCGCCCATACGCAGGCGGCGGACGCGCGCGGCCTGCCGGGCGAAATGCCGCGCCCGATTAAAGTCACCTTCATCGGCGCGGGCAGCTTCTTCACCAGCAATCTCGCTGCCGACCTGTTGCAAATTCCGGGCAGTCGTGGCGGCGAAATCGCCCTCGTGGATATCGATGAGTCGCGCCTGAAACAGATGGCCCGGCTCGTCAAACGGTTGGTCGCTTTCCATGGCAATGCAAACTGGAAGGTGACGGCCACCACGGACCGGCATACCGTGCTTAAGAGGAGCGATTACGTCGTCAGTTGTATTGAAGTCAGCGGTGTCGACTGTGTGCGTCACGACAACGATATCCCGGCGAAGTACGGTGTGGACCAAAGCATCGGCGATACCATCGGGCCAGGCGGCCTGTTCAAGGGCCTGCGCACCATTCCGGTCTGGCTGGAGATTTTGAAGGACGTGGAACGATATTGTCCGCAAGCCATGGTGATGAATTACACCAATCCCATGGGGATGTTGTGTCTCGCTGCATTTCGGACCACCTCGTTGCCGGTTATCGGCCTGTGTCATAGCGTGCAGGGTACCAGCCAGTTGCTGGCGAAGTGGGCCGGGGTGCCGTACGAGGAAATGGAGTGGACCTGCGCGGGCATCAATCACCTCGCCTGGTTCACCACCCTGCGTCATAACGGACGCGATCTGTACCCGCGCCTGATGAAGCAATGGTCCGCCGATGTCAGCGGCCGATTCCGCGGCAAGGACAAGGAGCGTGACTTCGACATTGTGCGCAAGGATATGGCCTTGCACTTCGGCGCGTTCATCACCGAATCCAGCGGGCACCTCTCCGAGTATCTGCCCTATTACCGGAAACGCAAAGATCTTCTGCAACACTACATGCGGGAGGCCTATGGCGGTGAGTCGGGCTACTACGCCAATAACTGGCCGATCTGGCGTCAACGTGCCAATGAGCATCGTGATGCCATGTTGAAGAACGGGAAATCGCTGGAGAATCCCCGCACGTGGGAATACGCCACGTGGATCATCGAAGCCCGTGAAAAAAATCAACCGTATCGCCTGCACGGCAACGTATACAACAAGGCTGGCGACGACAGCACACTGATCAGTAATCTCCCCGCCGACGGCTGCGTTGAGGTGGCTACCTTCGTCGATCGCAACGGATTTCAGCCGACGCGATACGGTCCGTTGCCGTCGCAGATGGCCGCGCTCTGCGCGTCCAATATGGCGTTTATCGACCTCGGTGCCCAAGCGGCGATAGAGAAGAGCGTGGAGAAAGCCGTGTATGCGCTGATGCTCGACCCGCTCACGGCAGCGGTGTGTTCGCCGGCAGAGATCAAGAAAATGACGCTGGAAATGTTCGCCGCAGAGAAGGCGTTCCTGAAAGGATACAAGTAGAGCATCAATAGGTAGGGCGCGTTCTTTTCATTGTCGGTCCAGTTTCACGGCTCGATGGGAATCTCACCCTCCCCGATCCCATCACCCGGCGGGAGGGTGAGGCTCCCGCCGAACCGTGATGCTGGTCCGAGCATGGTCTGATCGTGGCGGCTCATCCAACCCCCGTGTTATTTCGAGATCGGGCACATGGACGAGCATGAAGAACGATTGCTCGAACGGATCGGTAATGCTGGAAACCGACA
>SLAD01000414.1 GCA_007126995.1 Kiritimatiellia bacterium
GACCCTGCTGACCCGCCAGCAGCAATTCGGGTACACGCTGGAAGATATGAAGATCATTCTGGGACCGATGGCCAAGCTGGGCAAGGAAGCGATCGGATCCATGGGCGACGACACGCCGCTGGCGGTTCTCTCGAACCGTTCCCGCTTATTGTACGACTACTTCAAGCAACTTTTTGCGCAGGTGACCAATCCGCCGCTGGACGCCATCCGGGAAGAATTGGTGACCTCGTTGCACTCCACGTTGGGCGCGCGCCAGAACCTCTTCGAAGAGACACCGGACCACTGTCACCAGTTCCGCATTGATCAACCGATCTTGAGCAACCGTGAGCTGGCGCAAATCCGCGACATGTATATCGGCGATATTCGCGCCGAAACGCTGCCGACTGTCTTCAAAGCGAAGTATGGTGCGGCAGGACTGCAACGGGCGTTGGACGAGCTGTTCGAAGCGGCGGTGGACGCCGTGGATCGCGGCGCGACGATACTGATCTTGAGCGATCGCAGTGCGGACGAAGAAAACGCCCCGATACCGGCGCTGCTGGCAGCCGCCGGCGTGCATCATCACCTGATTCGTGAGCATCGCCGCGTGCATTGTAATCTGATCGTCGAAAGCGCCGAACCGCGCGAGGTGCATCATTATGCCCTGTTGATCGGTTATGGCATAGGGGCCATCAATCCCTACCTCGCCTTCGAAACCATCGAAGACATGATCGCGCGTGGTGTCACCCGTGATGTCCCACCGGAAACGGCCAAGAAGCAGTATATCAAGGCGATCGGGCAAGGCCTACTGAAGGTGATGTCGAAGATGGGCATCTCGACACTGAAGAGCTATCACGGCGCACAAATTTTTGAGGCGCTGGGCCTGAGCCGGGAGCTGGTCGATCGCTATTTCACCGGCACACCGTCACGCGTTGGCGGTATCGGTTTGGAAGTGATTGCGGAGGAAGCGCTGATTCGCCACCGCCGTGCCTATCCGGAGACGAAAGTCGCCGAGAACCAAGGGCTGGATGTGGGGGGCTTGTACCAGTGGCGTCGTAACGGTGAATACCACCAATTCAATCCGATCACCGTCGCCAAGCTGCAGCAAGCCACCAAGATACGCGACGAAAAGTCCTATCTGGAATACGCCGATTTCATCAACAAGCAGAACGAGCAGTTGGGAACGCTGCGCGGTTTAGTGGAATTCAACGAAGAGCCTACGCCGGTACCGCTGGACGAAGTGGAGCCCTGGACCGAAATCGTGAAGCGCTTCAAGACCGGCGCGATGTCGTACGGCTCGATCAGCAAGGAAGCGCATGAAGCGCTGGCGATTGCGATGAACGAAATCGGCGGCAAGAGCAACAGCGGCGAAGGCGGCGAGGACGAGGATCGGTTCCAGCCAGACGAAAACGGCAAGTGGCGAAACAGCGCCATCAAGCAAATCGCCTCCGGCCGTTTCGGCGTGACCAGCCACTACTTGGTTAACGCGCGCGAGCTGCAGATCAAGATGGCGCAGGGGGCGAAGCCGGGCGAAGGCGGTCAGTTGCCCGGCGAAAAGGTCTATCCGGACATTGCCAAGACGCGTCACTCAACGCCGTACGTCGGCTTGATTTCACCGCCGCCACACCACGATATTTATTCGATCGAGGATCTGGCTCAGTTGATCCACGACCTCAAGAATGCCAACGCACAGGCGCGCATCAATGTGAAACTGGTCGCCGAGGTCGGTGTCGGCACGGTGGCCGCGGGCGTGTCGAAGGGCAAAGCCGATGTGGTTTTGATCAGCGGTTTCGATGGCGGCACCGGCGCATCACCGCAGACCTCGCTGAAGCATGCCGGTTTGCCGTGGGAATTGGGTTTGGCGGAGACGCATCAGACGCTCGTCATGAACGATCTGCGCAGCCGGATCGTGGTGGAATGTGACGGCCAGATGAAGACCGGTCGCGACGTCGCGGTGGCCTGCTTGCTGGGCGCCGAGGAATTCGGATTCTCCACCGCGCCGTTGGTGGTAATGGGCTGTATCATGATGCGTGTGTGCCACCTCAACACCTGTCCGGTAGGGATCGCCACGCAGCATCCTGAGCTGCGCAAAAAGTTTACCGGGCAGCCGGATCATGTCATCAATTATTTCTATCTGGTGGCGCAGGAATTGCGACGCATCATGGCAAGCCTCGGCTTCCGCAGCGTCAACGAAATGGTGGGACGGGTCGACAAGCTGAAGGTGCGCGATAAGATCGATCACTGGAAAGCGAAGCATTTGGATCTGTCCATGGTCTTGACCAAGCCGGAAGTGCCGGAGACGGTGGGCGTCTACTGCCAGCAGAAGCAGGATCACGGGCTGGCTGAGGCGCTCGATAATGAATTGATCAAGCTGGCCGAGCCGGCGCTGGAACGCGGCGAGAAGGTGGAGCAGCCTATTCGGATCCGGAATATTAACCGGACCGTCGGGACCATGCTCAGCAGCGAAATCTCGCGGCGCTATGGTGCTGAAGGACTGCCGGACGACACAATCGTATTTCACTGTTCCGGGTCCGCGGGTCAGAGTTTCTGTGCCTTCGGTGCGCACGGCTTGACCATGCACGTACGGGGCGATGCCAATGACTACTTTGGTAAGGGCCTTTCCGGCGCCCGGCTCACGATTCAACCGCCGGAGCAGTCCGATTTTCTCGCGGAAGACAACATCATTATCGGGAATGTGGCCTTCTACGGAGCAACCCGGGGCGAAGCGTTCATTCGCGGCAAGGCCGGCGAACGTTTCTGTGTGCGTAACAGCGGCGTGAATGCAGTCGTCGAAGGCGTTGGCGATCACGGTTGTGAATACATGACCGGCGGACGCGCGGTCATTCTGGGCCACACCGGCCGTAACTTTGCGGCCGGCATGAGCGGCGGGATCGCCTATGTCTACGACGCGGTGGGCGACTTTGCGACGAATCGCTGCAATCAGGAGATGGTGGAATTGGAATCCGTGACGGAGGCGGACGATATCGAGGAGTTGCGTGGACTGATTGAGCGCCACATCGAGTACACCGGCAGCGAGGTCGGGCAACGCATCTTGAAGGACTGGTCCTATACCCTGAGCCAGTTCGTCAAGGTCATGCCCACCGACTACAAGCGGGCCTTGGAACGGTTGGCCAAGGAAGCGGCGGAAACGCCCGATCCGGCAGTGGTCATTTGATGGACCGGGCTGCACACCAGAACGATTTGCGGGATGCTCGTGGTGACCAGGACCAGGCAACCGGCTGTTTGAGGGAGAACGACGATGGGTAAAGTGACAGGATTTATTGAGTTTAAGCGGGAATTGCCGAAAAAGCGGAAGGCCGAGGAACGGGTAAAGGACTATCGTGAGTTCTATCTCCCCTTCCCCGAGGAGAAGATCCGTGACCAGGCCGCGCGCTGTATGGACTGCGGTGTGCCGACCTGCCATGCCGGCTGCCCGCTTGGGAACTTGATTCCCGACTGGAACGATCTCGTCTACAACAACCTGTGGAAGGACGCGATCGATCGTCTGCACGCTACAAACAACTTCCCCGAGTTTACCGGACGGCTATGTCCGGCCCCTTGTGAGGAAGCGTGTGTCCTGTCGATCAATGAGCCGGCCGTGACGATCGAAGAAATCGAAAAGCAGATTATCGAGCGCGCCTTTAAAGAAGGCTGGGTGCTGCCGGTGCGGCCACAGAAGCGCACGATGAAGAAAGTCGCGGTGATCGGGTCCGGCCCCGCGGGCTTGGCGGCGGCACAGCAGCTCAACCGCGCCGGTCACTTCGTGACGGTCTATGAGCGTGATCACAAAGTCGGCGGCTTGCTGCGTTACGGTATCCCCGATTTCAAAATGGAAAAGTGGGTGATCGATCGCCGCACACAGCTTATGGAAGCCGAAGGCATCACTTTCAAAACCGACGTACAGTGGGGCGACAATGTGCCCTTCGACGAGCTAAAGGGTTACGATGCCGTCGTCTTGTGCGTTGGCGCAACGGTGGGTCGCGACCTGCCGGTTGAGGGACGCGATCTGAAAGGCATCGTGCCCGCGATGGAGTTTCTGGCCCGTCAAAACCGCGCGGTTGGCGGAGAGCCTTTAGAAGAAAACGAATTGCTCAATGCCAAGGGCAAGCATGTGATCGTGATCGGCGGCGGCGATACCGGTAGTGATTGTATCGGCACCTCCAATCGTCATGGCGCCTTGTCTGTCACCAACTTCGAGCTGCTGCCCAAACCGCCAAAAGGCCGTCCGGAGAATCAGCCCTGGCCCTACTGGCCGATGCGCCTACGCACCAGCACCTCGCACGAGGAGGGCGTGCACCGCGAGTGGAGCATCAATACCAAGAAATTCGTCGGCAAAAATGGCCGGGTAACCCAATTGGTGACCTCGATGATCGAATTCGAGCCGGACCCGAACGGTGGACGGCCCAAGATCAAAGATGTGCCGGACACGACGCAGGTGTGGTCGGCCGATTTGGTCTTGCTGGCGCTCGGCTTCACGGGACCGGAGCCCGGCGGCGTGGTTGAGCATCTCGGCGTGGAACTGGATGGCCGGGGCAATATCAAGACGGATGATCAGTACGCCACCACCGTGCCGGGCGTGTTCGCTGCGGGTGATGGGCGGCGCGGGCAATCGCTGATTGTCTGGGCGATTTCGGAAGGTCGCGAAGCGGCCCGGGCAGTGGATGTGGCGCTGATGGGCCATTCCGATCTGCCGACCAAAGGCGCAGGCGATCTGCCGCGCGCCTGACCGACACAGACGGCCAGACTTCTTGCGCTTACGGGATTCGCACAATTTCCCGATAGGCTGCGGCGCGTTCTCTCACTTCTGCCGGCGTGAGTTGAGTCAATCGATCCAAGCTGAAGGCTTCGACCGCAAACGAGGCGACAACGCTGCCTTGCACCATAGCGTTGCGCAAGCCATCGCCCGATACCTCGCCGCTCGCGGCCAGTGCGCCGATGAATCCACCTGCGAAGGCATCGCCGGCTCCCGTCGGGTCCTCCACACGCCCGAGTGGGAAGGCGGGCAAGGCGAAAGTGGTTTCGTGTGAGAACAACATACTGCCGTGCTCGCCCTTCTTGATCAGGACATACTTCGGCCCCAGTTCCAGCAACTTTTCGGCAGCGACCGGCAGAAAATGTTCGCCGGTCAAAAGACGGGCCTCCGACTCATTCACCGTTAACAGATCCACGCGGCCGATCACTTGAATCAGGTCTTCTTTCCGAATATTGATCCACAAGTCCATTGTATCCATCGCCACGAAGGCGGGCGCGTCCATTTGGTCGAGCACATGATGCTGCAAGACAGGATCGATATTGGCCAAGAAAAGGAAGGGCGCCGTGCGATAGGCCGAGGGCAAATCGGGTGAAAAGTCGGCAAAGACATTGAGTTCCGTGGAAAGCGTTTCTCGTTCATCCATATTTTGCGAATACACACCGGACCAGCGAAAGGTCTTGCCGGCCTGCTTCTGTAGACCGGTTAGATCGATACCGAAATCATCATAGGCTTTCTCATAAGCGGGAGGAAAATCGTCGCCGACAACGCCAACCATGCCCGTGGGCGTGAACAGTGCGGCGGCGGCACAGGCGTAACTGGCCGATCCGCCCAGCACATCTTCACGTTTGGCGAACGGCGTCTCAATCGTATCGATGCCGATCGACCCAACAACAACTAGCTTCACTACTTCATCCGTCATGTTTTGTATGCTTCCGTATAAGGGTTAAGTCTACCGGGCTGGGGCAAGCCGTGCGAACTTCGTTAAGCCAATAATTCTTCGACCCGCTCACATAGCAGGTGAATCATCAGCCCGTGCCCCTCCTGAATGCGCGGCGTGCTATCCGTGATGGACACGCTCAACACCGTATCGACCAGATCGACCAACTCGCCGCCGTGGCCGCCGGTCAATGCAATCGTGTGAATGTCCATCGCCTTGGCCGCCTCGACCGCCAAGCAAACATTCTTCGCGCGACCACTGGTCGAGATTGCGACCAGCGCATCGCCGACTTGCCCGAGTCCCTGCACTTGCTTGACGAAGACCTGCTCGTACCCGTAGTCATTGGAAATGGCGGTCAATGCGGAGGTGTCCGTCGTTAAGGCAAGGCCAGCAAAGGGGCGCCGTTCTTTTAGAAAGCGATTGGTCAACTCGGCGGCAAAATGCTGCGCATCCGCGGCACTGCCGCCGTTCCCGCAGATCATCACCTTCCGGCCCCCGCGAATCCGTTCCGCCAGGTCATTGGCCACCGCCTCGATGGGCTCGCGCAGTTCGGTGATCACCTGGTGCCCAACCGCCAAGTAGTGCTCAGCAAGAATATCCCAGTCCATGCCCCCCCCTTTCGGATTAGATATCCTCGCGAAAATCTTCCGGCGGCGGTGCTTCCCCGACGATATCTTTCACGTGTACACGGACTTTCTTGATGTCGGCCAAGCCCAGATTCTCGCGCACACTATCGCGCACCCGTTCCTGCAACAACTGGCACAATTCAGGAATCTGCGTGCCCGCCTGCACGCGAATATCGAGATCGACATCAATTGAGCGACCGCGCGGCCGAATCGTCGGCTTCATCGACACGATCGCCGCGAACTCGTCACCAATTTTGCCGATGAATTCGTTCACTGCACGCATCAAGATGGATACCGTGGCGCCATTTTGCCGGTAGGCGAGATACTCCTCGCCGTCGGGCGATCGTCGCCGGATGCCGGTAATCAGATAGA
>SLAD01000338.1 GCA_007126995.1 Kiritimatiellia bacterium
GATGGTTGTGCTAGGCGGCGAAATGACCGCCCGCCGCGTCCTCAGCATGGAGAGTGCGTGACGGGAAACGGGCGAAGTTCAACGACGGATTACACGGATTGGCGCGGATGATTTAGGCGATCAGGAGCGCCCTGCTATCCCGCACTTGTCCGACGTAGCCTTGATGAAGTCAAATCCCGTATTTCAGCACCCTGAGAACGCCGAGCCCCAGCTCCGCATCCCAACGGTCGATTATGCGTGGGATTAAGATTACGCCCGCATCCCGTCGCGCGTATCACGGACCCCAAAAAACAACCATCCAACATCGCACACCGACCACCGGCCCCCCGGCCTTTCCCGCCTCACTCCGCCAGAATGCGGTAAATGCGCATGGCGTCTTGCGGGTCGGGATCGATGATGCTGCGGGTTTCGCCGTCGCCGGGAACCGTGTCGATCTCCTGCCAGTTTACCGACTGCCCGACCAGACTGGTCGCAAACTCGAGCCGGTAATTGAAGCCCATCTCCGACGGGAAGGAGAAGTCGAAGGTCCCCGCTGAGCGCCTGATGTCCAGTTCGACCGCTTGCGGCTCGGCGGGGAGTTCGACCACACCCTGCACCAGTATGTCGTTGATCCACAGATCCTGCGTGCCGTCGGTCGGCCTCGAAAAGTCACGATCCCATCCCTGAATGCGGATGATGGCCGATGCCGATGGCGTAGGGGACATCTGATCCACCCCATTGACTGGGCAGGGTTGAGCCGAATCCGATCGTGGTCGCATCGGACAAGGACAGTGACGAGACCAAAAGATTTTCACCCATCAGGTCCGGTGTGATTTGATTATTGTCAAACGAGAAGAAGGCCAGCGCCCCGTGCGGGGGCATATAGAAGGATGCATCGTCGGAGTACGTCGTGCCCAGTGTATTCTCTGCAAAGGCCCGGTAATAGATCCGCTGGTCTTTCGGCAGATTGGTCGCACTGATGCTGAAGGGCTCGGCCGGGAAGGTCCCGGATTCATCGACTACCGTGGCGTCACCGATATCGAAGTTCGCAGTGGTGGACCAGGCAATGCCGCGGCGCGTAATCGGTTCCCCGTTGTCGGCCAGAATGTCGCCGCCGACTGCGGCGCTGCCGGGCACGGTCGCGACGAGGGAGGGCGCAGCCGACACGGAGGGCGGTCCCGACAAGGTAACGAAGGACGCTTCCTCAGAGAAGGCGGTGCCGGTGGCCACACCGCGCGCGTAAGCCACATAATAGATCGTCGTCGCAGGCGGCAAGTCCTCGGCCAAGACCGTGAACGCGCCCGTGCCGAAGGTGCCGCCTTGCCAGACCCGGATGCCTTCGGTTTCCGGATCGAAATCCGGCGTTGTGCTCCAATAGATACCGCGCTCCACGACATCGGTATCACCGGTGTCTGTAATGGTGCCGCCGAGCACGGCGTTCGTGCCCGTGATGTCCGTGGCGGTGGGCGTCGTCACCGTGGGCGGGATTTCGCCGGTCACCTCGTCCGCGACATAATTCCCTCCTTTTTTGTTTCCGGGGCCATTGCTGACCCTCCTCATTACCGAAACGTTGGTATTCTTTCGGCTATATTCATTCAATTCAAGGGAAAAGCGGGATTATTCGGGGGTAAGCGCTCAGTCGGGTCCGCCGGGAATGAACTGGAAAGCATAGGAAACTGCGATAAACCATCTTGCCCTGTCTCGGTTTGGTTTCCATTGGCTTCGCTCAGCGATTTTGCCCAAAAATGCTTGTCAATCGGGTCGTTGAGGCCTACCAGTAGAGTCTGTCGGGGTGCTTCAGATGCTTGTGAGTTCCTATAGGCTGGTCCGATATTCGCTGATGATCGGGCTGGCAGTTGTCCCTGCGGCGCTACCGCTGCAGGCGGATACCCTGTTCGAATCCTTCGATGGCTGGAGCAAACCCGCTTATGCTGGCGGGTCCACCTATTCGAACGCCGCCTCCGGCGTTTGGTACACGGAAAACTCTACGGTCATGACCACCGATGTTTTGCGTGAGCCCGCAGTGCGCTTTAACCGCAGCGCGCCAGCACCGTTCCTGATCTATCAAGGTCCAGCAGGGGATGGCCTGATCGGAGGGATCGAGACGGTTGCCTTTGATTACGCGCACTGGAACGCTGACGGGGCCAACGTGCGCTTCCAATTGCAGTACAGCACGAATGCCGTCGATTGGATCGCACTCGATGACGAAGTGCAGGTGACCGATTTCGACTACGAACGCTATAGCTGGAGCGGCCTGTTGCTGGATGAGCCGCTCTACCTCCGGGTGCAGTCCACGGCTCATTCCGAGCGTCTCTTAATTAATGATTTTGAGATCCATCCTTTTTCGGAACCCCGCATCTTTTTCGCTACGAATGCCCTGCAGGTGTCGATCTCGGACGGAACGATTGAGGTGCCGGTTTGGATTGATCCCCCGACCGAGGCGACCGTGGACCTCGGCATCATTGCCGGGGATGAATGGCGTGACCTCATCTTCACCCTGCAAGAGACCCAGCTCGTATTTACAGCCGCGGCACCCACGCAAATGCTTCATGTCGCCTTGATTGAAACCGGCGAGGCGATTCCCGATCCCATCATCGTCTTTGCCTTGACCAACGCCGTCGACGCGCTCCCCGCACAAAATGACCAGCTTGCTTTGACGATTCTGGACAACGTGCTGCCGCGCGCCTCCCTATCTCCGGTAACCGCCGCAGTATTGGAATCGGGCGACCCCGTGGAGCTGCAGGTCAGTCTGACACAGCCGGGCGATGCCACGGTCAATGTGCATCGCGCCGGTAGTGCCTTGGAAGGGGTGGACTACACGCTCAGCGCAACGCAACTGGTGTTTCAGGCCGAGGGTCCGATTACGCAAACCTTCACGCTGGCGCCGATTGACAATGACATCGGTGATGGCGATCGCACCGTATTGTTGACCCTTGCTCCCTTGGTTGGCGCGAACGCCGGTGACGCTGTCGCTTCTGAGATCACGATTATCGATGACGAGCCGTTTGCTAACTTCGTCGAGCCGGACGCTTGGCTCAGTGTGGGCGATGAGCCGCACGCAGTGACCGTAGCCTTGGACGAGGCCCGCGACGCCATCGTGCATATTGAGGTGATCACGGATGCCGTGGCGGACTGGCATTATCACTTATCGGCCACCACACTGGTATTCGAAGCCGAAGGCCCAACCGCGCAGGAGGTCGTGTTCACGCCGCTCGATCATGGCGAACCCACCCCGCCACAGCGTCTGCTGTTGCAGTTGACCGGTGATCAAGGGTTTCGACCTGGTTCGAATCACACGCATCACGTCGGCATTCGCAGTCATCTCAGTGTGTTAATTGCGGCGGCCAATCTGACCAGTGGCTCGAACCAGCGTTATGAGGAGCCCGGCAGCCTTATTTTGCGGGGGCTGATGCCGGATGTGGTCGGCATTCAGGAATTCCGGGTGCACGGCACGCGTCGCGAGTTTGTCGACGAGGTGTTCGGCACCAACTACCATTACGTCGTCGAGGCCGCTAATCTTCCGTGCGGCGTCATCAGTCGCTGGCCGATTGTGGCGTGGGGGACGTGGCACGATAGTGTGGTGGGCAATCGGAATCCGCTCTGGGCGATCATTGACGTACCGCACTTGGGCCGCAAGCTGCAGGTCGTGAGCGCGCATCTTTACGCCAGTGGATCGGCAACCGATCGCAACATTCAGGCGCACACCATGATCAACGGTATGGAAGCGGATTTTGATCCATTCGATTACACCGTCGTTGCGGCGGATTTGAATACGCAAAACCGCAGTGAGGCGGCGCTCACCACCTTGGCCGCATGGGTCTCGGATGAAATTATCCCGCGCGATCAGCACGGAAACCCGAATACCAATGCCGGCCGGAGTCGGCCCTATGATTACGTGCTGCCGAGCCCGCTGCTGGAATCGCTTCATCAACCGCTGGATCTGCATGGGCTCACGTTCACCAACGGGGTCATTTTCGACACGCGTATATGGAGCGACTTACCGCATCCCGTACTGGCCTCGGATTCCGCCGCGTCGGGCATGCAGCATATGGCGGTGCTCAAGTACTTCGTTGCGCCCACCAATCAATTGCTGCACGTGTATCTGCCGATCAACGCCTATCACTTCACCGCTGACAGTGTGATCGATGCGGATCAGCACCTCATCTATGTCCAGAATCTTGAAGAAACTCCGATGGCCTATGAATTAATTTCGGGCAGCCCATGGATCACGATCCCGCTGGCGGGGGGCACCGTTCAGGGCTCTTTCCCGCTGGGGCGTCCCTACAACTATGACCTAACCTTGTTGACGGAGGGCGTCCACACGTCCCGCATTGATGTGGTGGCACCGGGCGCGGATAACGGGGAGCAGACAGCCGAGTGGACGACACATGTGCAACCGCCGTTCGCTCACGAGGAGCTGCCGGACTTCTTGAGCTGGTCCAGCGGCGGCGTCCACGGGTCGTGGACGATTACGAATGACGCGGCGTTCGGTGAGGTGCTGGTTCTGCAGAGCGCTCCGGCGTCTTGGCACCATTCATCCTGGCTGGTGGCGGAAGTTGCAGGGCCGGGGCAGGTAGACTTCGATTGGCGCTTCACCGCTGAAAATGGCGGGATGGAGTTGCGATTAAACGGGGAGCTTTACGCCCTCAATCCTGTCTCGGGGGTTCAGGAGTCAATCGCTGTGCCGTTGCCGCCCGGCACGCACCGTCTTGAGTGGCGCTTCTTTGAGCAATCTTTCGAGTACGCGGCCCACCTCGGTCAGGTGATCGGATTGACCTATGCCGGCGAGCCGGATCGGGACGGTGATGGTTTGCCAGACTGGTGGGAAACCCTACACTTTGGTAGTCCTACTGCCGCCGACCCCATGGTGGATAGCGATGGGGACGGGGTTTTGAACTGGCAGGAATTTGTTGCCGGGACCGATCCGCACGACTCGAATTCCTATTTTCGCGTTGAAATCGACAGTGATCCGATGCTTGGACCGCACGTTTTGTTCCCGCATACCCTGACCAATCGCCATTATCAGGTGTTGGGCACCGATTCACTGCTGACGACAAACTGGATCTCGTTGCACCCGCCACAGCCGGGCACCGGCGGGCCGCTGCTGATCGCTCCCACAAACAACCTATCGCCCCTGATCATTCGGGGTGGTGTAAGCCTTCCCGATCACTAGGGCTGGTTAAGGAATTCCCTTTTCCTGCATTAGGGGAAGCCGATTTCCATACGCCACTTTTTTTGGCTTGAGGCGATTTTTTTGTTGCGACTGCAAGTGGAATAGGGCAAAGATACACTTATTACAAATTGGGGGAATCTAGATGAAGCAGCAACGCACGCAGCGCGCTGAGCCTGATGGCGAGCGCCAGAAATACAAGAAACCGCGCATCGAGCGCGTCGATTTGGCTTTGGTAGAGACTTTGTCGTCCGGCTGTAAACTTGCGGATACGGCGTGTGATGACCCCTTTGATCCGGGTGCAGGAGAGCCGGGATCCTAACTCCACTGGAAACAAGCATGCGCAACAATATTTTCCAGATAGCCAGCATATGGTGTTTCGTGCTCGGGGTGTGCGTCGCCTCAGGGCGGGATACCGCTCGCACCGGTGAAGCGGTCGTGGTCGAGGTGGCGGGCCGAGCGCAGGCCCGCGTTTACGTGGGCCCTGTGCACGAAGGCCGAACCGAGGTCAAAAAACTCTTTTCCGGTGCGGCCATTGGGGAACGCGCCCAGATCATGACAGACCGTAACGGGCACTGTTGCTTGGTGTTGACGCCAGGCGCGCTGGTTCATGTCGGTCCGCACTCCTCGCTAACCATTGAAGAGATTCGCGTATCCTCGACCGGTTTGCCACGAAATGAGGCTGATCTAGTGCGTCGCGTCGTGATCCGGCTGGAGCGTGGACGGATCTATGTTAATGCGGGTGTCCCGACACCATCGTTCGAGTTAGAGGTGATCATGCCGGAGGGGCGCATCGTCTCGAACGGCGGACTATTCAGTGTGGCGCAGGCCGAGCAGGGCTGGAGCATTGTGCAGGAGCAATACGAGGTCAATGTCATCACCACGGCTGGCGATGCGCTCGAGTTGAGCGAGGGCAATGCCGCTCTCCTGCATACGAGAGGCGTGTTGGAAGATGATGAGCCACCTGCTTGGTTGCATCGATTTGTACTGTGTCGCGACATATTCCGTGACATCGAACCCTTTTTCCATGTGATCCGTGGATATGATCGTGGCGGCATCGCGCAGTATCTGGGATTGGATGGACCGCCGATCTATCTCGGCGCTCAAGGCTTGGTGGTTGACGTCAGCCCGGCGTTCCGGTTGCCGGTGGCGGCAACCGCGGCGCCGATCGTCCCCGCGCCGTTAACGGTCGGGGATGGCCGACGATGGTCGGAAGACCGGATTTGGCGCTGGTGGGACGATGTGGGCGTGATTCGGGGCGTGAATTACATTCAGAGCACGGCCGTGAACTCGACCGAGATGTGGATGGAAGAGTCCTTCGGTCTGGATCTAATCGACGAGGAGCTTGCCTTGGCCCAGGCGGCCGGCTACACGGCGGTGCGCGTGATCTTGCAGCATGCTGTCTGGGACGCCGATCCGGACGGATTTTTGGATCGATTGGACGAGTTTTTGGGCGTGGCCGCAGACAATGGCTTGAGCGTTGTGCCCGTTTTGTTTGATGACTTGAACCGTGC
>SLAD01000312.1 GCA_007126995.1 Kiritimatiellia bacterium
CGGAAGCGACGATTTGGTTGGCCCGTACGCATTTACAACTGGGTCGACATCGGCGCGCACTGGACTTGCTGGATAGTGATGCGTTGCGGAATGCACCCGCAACGGCGGTTGAGCCGTATCGCTTCTGGCGCGCCCGCGCCTTATTCGAGGCGGGCTCCTTCGATGAGGTGATTGAACTGCTCGGCCGGATCGATCCCAGCGACTTGGCGCCGTCGGAAGCCGCGCACCGCTATCGCTTGTTTGGTCGGTCCTACGCGCGAGTGGGGCGTCATGAAGACGCCGTGCGCGCATTTGAGCTGTTTAATCAGCGTTTCAGCGATCACGACGAGATCCCCGACAACCGGTTAAACTGGGCGGCGTCCTTGCTGGAACTACAGCGTGAGGCCGAGGCGGCCGAGCAGCTCGATACGCTCATCGAGCGCTATTCCGATCATCCGGCTGGCCGGAAGGCGCGATTATGGCGGGCGACCATGTGGTTGGAGGCGGGATCGCTCAACGAGTCAGCTCAAATCCTGCAGCCGTTGCTGGCCCGCGAAGGTCGTTCCGATCAGCGGGCGGAAGCTTGGTACCTGCGGGCCCGGATCGATGAAGAGCGGGGGGACCGGGACGCGGCGGTGGAGGCTTTAGCGCGGGGACGGGAACTGGCCAACTCGCGCACGGTCCGATTCCGTGGTGCGTTGGCGCAGGCCCAGATGCTGTTTCAGCAGGAGGACTGGCAGCCCGGCATGGAGCTGTTACGGCAGGTGGTCAGGACGGCGCCCGATCATCCGTCGGCCGCCGAGGCCCAACTGCTGCTGGGTGAAGCGCTGCTGAATCAAGAGCAGTACGGAGAAGCGCTGCGGGTTTATCAGGATTACTTGGAGGCGTTCGAGGATTCCTACGGCCGCTCGGAAGCATTGTTGGGGCGCGCGTGGAGCTTGCTCGGACTACGTCGTCCGGTGGAGGCCGCAGCCTCGTTCGAGAAGGCCTATGCTTTGCATCCCGACGTGATGGAACGCGAGAAAGCCCTCTTCAAAGTGGCGGACGCCTATTTCGACAGTCAACAGTATGATCGCGCGCGCGAGGAGTATCTCGTGCTGACGCAATTGTTTCCCGGCAGCAGCTTGGTGCCCATGGCGCTGTTTCAGGCGGCCGAATCGCTAGCGCGTCAGCGTCTGGTCGACGAGGCTGTGCAAGAGTTTCGCGCCTTGGAAGATGCCTTCCCGAACAGTTCATACGCCGAACGTGCCGCCTTTCGGGTGGGCGGGCTAAAGGAAGAAGTGAGTGAATGGGAGCGCGCCTTGGCCGCCTATAACCGGCTGATGCAAGGCTATCCGGAGGGGGCGCTCTATGCCGATGCCTTGCACCGGCGCGGCATGATTCGGTATCGGCGCGGTCTATTTACCGAGGCGTTGGCCGACTTCGAATTGCTGGTGACGGATTATCCTGGTCATCCCAGTGCGGAGCAGGCGGACTACATGCGCGGTTGGTGCCTGTATTTGCTGGGAGAGAGTGATGCGGCGCTCGAAGTCTGTGAAGCGTTTATCCGGCGCTATCCGCACTCGCGTTGGGCCCCGGATGTCTTGTTTTGGTTGGCGGCCTATCATTATAATCGAGGCGAATATGACGCCGCCGAGGAACGCTTTGTGTCCTTGGTGGAGAGCGATCCACACGGCGTACATGCGCCGGCCGCCTTATACTGGGCGGGCCGTGCCGCGGTGGAGCGGAGCGCCTATTTGGACGCAATCGATTATTTCAGCCGTTTGACGCAACGGTATCCGCAAAGTCCCCTGATGCCCGAGGTGCGCTTCGCGCAAGGTGATACGCTGAGTCGTTTGGGCGAGTTCGCGGGCGCAATTCTGGCGTTTGAGGAAGTCATTCGGCGCTATCCCAGTCATGCCCTCGCTGACATGGCGCGGGGCCGGAAAGGGGATTGCCAGTTCACGCTCGGCAGCGAAAGTCCGCAGCGCTATCGCGAAGCGATTGCCTCGTTTCAGTCCGTGCTCGATAGCGCCACGGCCTCGTCGGTGTTGAAGTTACAGGCGGAATACAAGTTGGGCCGCAGTATGGAACAGCTTGGCGAGGAAGAAGATGCGCTGACGCATTATCTGCAAGTGGTCTACGATTATATTGAGCAGCGCACGGCGCTAGGGCGGGAAGGGGCTGTGTGGTTTACGCGCGCGGCGTTTGCCGCGGCCGGCGTGAAAGAGAGCCGCGGCGAGACTACGGAAGCCATGCGCATCTTGGAACGCGTAATCGAAGCCGAGGTGGCGGCGGCTCCGGACGCGCAGCAGCGCATTGATCGAATGCTGCGTCGTGCGGTGGGTGACAGCTAGGGGTAGCGGGAAAGGGTGTACTGATGTTGGAATTGATCTTTAAAGGCGGCTTGGTCATGTGGGTAATTGGCGGCTGCAGCGTCATTGGCGCCGTCATATTCTTGGAACGATTGTTCCACTTGCATCGCGCCCAAATCAATGCCGATGACTTTCTCGAGGGCATTTACAACGTCTTGCGGCGGCGCAATGTGGTCGAGGCCGTCAGCATTTGTGAGGAGACACCGGGGCCGGTGGCACACATCATGCGCTCCGCGATTCTGCATGGTGACCGTGATCGCGAGCAATTACGGCAGGCAATCGAGCAAGCGGGCATGTCCGAGATTCCTCGATTGGAGCGCAACATGGCGTTATTGGCGACCATGGCGCAACTGACGCCGCTGCTGGGATTGCTCGGCACGGTACTGGGGATGATGGAGACGCTTTGGCAACTGCATCAACGCGCGCCGTTATTGCAAGTCGGCGATTTGGCTGGCGGCCTTTGGCAGGCCCTGATCACAACGGCCTTTGGCTTGGCCGTCGCCATTCCGCTTTATGCGGGCTACAACTTTCTACTGCAGCGTCTGGAAACGATCTTGTTGGATATGGAGACTGCTTCAGTGGATATCCTGAACTTCCTTTCTAAACCGGCCCTGCCCGTTGAGGTGGATGTCTGATGCAAGTGGAATCCTTCACCGTCTCCGGACACGCTGCCTTCTTGCGGCGTCGCTACGTCACCCGGCTCAAGTATGCCCGTGGCGTGATCGGCGCGGTCCCTCTGCTGGATATCGTGCTGCTCGTGCTGTTGTATATTCTCTTGCATTCCGGGCTGGTGCTGCGTCCCGGCATGTCGCTGCAACTACCGACCGCGGAGTTCATTCAGGGTGCCCCGTTGGGTGCCACCCTGATTACGGTAACCAGCGAAAACCTGGTCTTTTTCGATGACCGGCGCGTCTCGATGGACCAGTTGCCGCAATCGATGAATGACGCGCGGAGAGTGCGCGAAACCAGCACACTGTTCATACAGGCCGATCGGCGCGCGCCGCATGACACGTTGTTGCGCATTTACGCGAAAGCATCAAACGCTGGTTTCGACGAAGTCGTTCTGGCTACGCAATTGCCGGGGGAGGCGGTGGCCGATTCGCCATGAAGCCCGAGGTCGTCAGTCGCAAGACCGAAACCGGCCTCGGTTTCTGGCTCATCGCCACACTGGTGGCCGTCAGCGCGCATGCCTTTTGGTTGTGGGGAATGGAGTGGGGCGCGCCCCAGACTGCGGCGGAAGCACCGTCCGTCGCGCGTTGGACCTTGCAGTTTTGGGATGACACCCAGCTACCCGATGTCGTGCAGGACCAATTAGCCGTTTCGTCGCCCACGTTGTTTGCGTTGCCCGGACCGGTGGGTTTTAGCCAAGCGTGGTTGGAGGACGAGATCGCGGTGCGACCGCCGGTCGATCAGCCGCCGGAAATCACGATGCAGCTTGCGCGTCAGC
Organism: Kiritimatiellia bacterium; assembly: GCA_007126995.1. Lineage (GTDB taxonomy): Bacteria > Verrucomicrobiota > Kiritimatiellia > SLAD01 > SLAD01 > SLAD01. The sequence goes on from SLAD01000312.1 coordinate 3,781, forward strand.
GTCCGGCGGACGAGCAACGCGTGGCGCCGTTGCCCGCGCGCGGCGAGTTGCTCGCCGCTGTCGCCGGTCAGCCCTTGCCGATCCCGCGGCCGGCCGCACAGGCGATTAGCGACGATGAGTGGCCGTCCCCGGTTCCGCGTCTGCTTGAGCTGCGCGGCGCGGACACACGCGCGGCGGAGGCACTGGATTGGCCGTCGGGCGTGACGCAGTGGGGCTCGGAAGGTTGGCAAGCGACCGGCATGATCACGATTGATCGGTCCGGCACCGTTACGCATGTTGTGCTCGACCAGCGTCCCGACGAGCGCGAAGTCGCAGATCGCTTGGTCCATACCTTGCATGGCTGGCGTTGGCGACCGGCGCAGGAGCGGACCATGGTCCATTTTGTGGCCAGTTATCCCGGCGCACCGCGTGGCCCGACGATGGAGGAGGAAAATGAGCGTTGATCTTACGCAGTTATTCTTCTGGCCCGTGCTCGTGTATCTCATCGTGATCCTGTTGTGCTGGACCTATTACCTCGCGCGGGAGAACGCCGCGCGGCTTGTATCGAAACAGAATCGCATATACCGTTGCGAAATCTGCGAGCACGTGTACCTCGATGCCCGCGATGTTCCCTTGGCGCGCTGTACGCGCTGTGGCAATTTGAATGAAGCAGTTAGAATGTGAATGAATCGTCATGAGTGATAAAAAGAAATCGAAAATCAACATCCGTTGTGTGCAGTGGACCCCGGACAAAGCGGTGGCGGCGGTGACCCGTTTCTTGAAGCGGCCCTCGATCGATCCGGCAGCCGAATCGGCGGCGCGCGAAGTGCTTGAGGACATTAAAAAGCGGGGCGATACCGCACTCTTGAAATATATCAGGGAGTTCGACGGTGCCAGCTTGACGGCGCGGCAACTGCCGATCACGGCAAGCGAGTTGAACGAGGCGCGTGAGAAGGTCGATCGCGAATTCAAGTTGGCGGCGAACGAGGCCTGCAAACGCATCACGCGATTCGCCAAAGCCGGGTTGAGCAGCGATTGGACCATGTCGAGCCCCAAAGGCGGTATTCTGGGCGAACAGTTCGTGCCCTATGATCGCGTCGGTGCCTACATCCCCGGCGGGGCCGCCCCCTTGGCGTCCACCGCCTTGATGACCGTCACGCTCGCGCGCGTCGCGGGCGTGCCGGAGATTGTTGCCTGCACCCCGGCAGACGAGGATGGGCGGGTGGATCCCTTTTTGCTGTATTCCCTCGAACTTGCTGGCGCGACGGAAATTTATCGGGTCGGCGGGATTCAGGCCATCGGTGCGATGGCCTACGGGACCAAAACGATTGCGCCGGTACAAAAGATCGTCGGGCCGGGCGGCCCCTACGTTACGGCCGCCAAGCGCTTGGTGTACGGGCATGTCGCGCTGGATTCCGTGGCCGGTCCCAGCGAGATCGCGATATTGGCCGATGATTCCGCTTCGCCCGTTCATGTGGCCGCAGACTTGCTCTCACAGGCCGAACACGGCACTGGGCAGGAAAAGGTTTTGTTGGTGACCTCCTCCGGGCGCTTGGCCGAAAAGGTTGAGGCCGAGTTGATTCGTCAGTCCGCAACACTAAATCGTGAGACGGCCGTGCGGGAAGTGCTCAACAAAGGGACATTGCTGGTGGTCGTGGAGACATTGGATCAAGGCATGGAACTGATCAACCGGTTCGCGCCGGAGCATTTCGAGTTGCTGGTGCATCAGCCACGATCCTGGCTGAAGAAGATTCGCTGTGCGGGCGCTGTTTTTGTTGGGCAATGGACGCCGGAATGTGCGGGCGATTATGTGGCCGGTCCAAGTCACGTGTTGCCGACCGGCGGCTCGGCGGCATTCTTTTCGGGGCTCACCGTTGATGATTTCCGGCGGCGCACCAGTATCGTCGCCTTCACCAGCGCCGATCTGAAGGAAACCTTGCCGGTGATCGAAGCCTTTGGACGCGTGGAAGGGTTGGACGGTCACGTGCGATCCGCCCGAGCCCGATTCGAAGCCCTATGAGCGCCTACATTCGAGACAATGTTGCCGCGTTGCACGCGTACACGCCGGGCGAACAGCCCACCGATCCCGCTGTCGTCAAACTGAATACCAACGAGAATCCTTATCCACCTGCGCCGAGCGTGCTGGACGTGTTGCAGCGCGCGCCGTCGGACTGGTTCCGGCTTTATCCGGATCCCGTCGCGCGACGCTTGCGTGAGGCGATCGCGCGTGTGCATGGCTGTGCCGTGGAGAACGTGTTCTGCGGCAACGGGTCCGATGAAGTGCTGGCGCTCTGTATTCGCGCCTTCGTGCCGGATCACGGCCGTATCGGTTACTTTGATCCATCCTACTCGCTCTATCCTGTGTTGGCGGCGATCGCCAATATCGGCACTGTGCCGCTGTCTTTGGAAGAGGATTTCAGTTGGCCGGTCCCGGAGCAGAGCTATGATGTGCCGCTCTTTTTCTGGACCAATCCCAATGCGCCCACCAGTTTGTTGTGTCCGCAGGACCGCATCGCGGCGTATGCCGATCGGTCGGAAGGCGTGGTCGTAGTGGACGAGGCCTATGCCGATTTTGCCGAGCACAACGCGTTGGCGTTGGCCTTGGAGCGTCCGAATGTGCTTGTGACCCGGTCTTTCTCCAAATCGTATTCGCTGGCCGGCGCGCGATTAGGCTATGCGATCGGGGATGCCGCGCTGATCGAGGCGCTCTATAAGATCAAGGATGCGTATAACATTGATCGCCTGACGCAGGAAGTGGGGCAGGCCGCGATGGAGGATCAGGCCTACATGCAGCACAACGTGACACGCATCCGCACCACACGGGAACGGGTCAAGCAGCAGCTCGAGGATCGAGGCTACTTCGTCTATCCGTCGCAAACCAATTTCCTTTGGATTCGCCCGCC
>SLAD01000328.1 GCA_007126995.1 Kiritimatiellia bacterium
GCGCCCAGAAATCCAACAGCACGACCTGTCCGCGATAGTCTTCGGTCGAGAGGCGTTGTCCGTCAGCGACCGAATCGCCCACAATGGGCGTTGCGCCTGGCTCAACTCGCTGCGCGGGCGGAGGGGGCCGCGGCGTATCCTCTTGTTCGGGTGCCGGCATGCACGCCGTGAAGAGTATGCCCGCCACAAGAGTGGACAGGAAATAGCCTGATCGATGAATGAGGTTGCTGGTGCGCGAGGAAAGAGTGCTGATTTTTTTCATGCAGTCATAGTATCGATCTCAAACTCGAATACAAGACCGTTTGCGCCACTGGGTACGCGTTGCATTTCGCGACAATCGACTTGGATACCTCATCCTTTATTCCCGACCGCTAGTCGCAGCTCCCCTGTCAGGCGATCTTGAAATAGCAGTTGACGTCCGCATGGTAATGATATACTGATATCAATTACTCAGGGCGGGAATCTTTACCGTGGGCCTTGGTTGTTAACGGAATCGTAAAGGAGAAGATGATATGAAGTATAAATGGTTTGCCTGTCTATTGTGTGGGACGTTGGCGGCGTCCGGTGTGTTGGCCGATGAAGTGGGGCCAGCCAGTGATCCCCTCGACCCGGTACCTTATCGCTTGCGCAGTTTGCGCTTAAGTGATCGTGCCGCACCATTAACCACGGGCACGGAATTCAATCCTGCCATCTCGGTGATCTTTGATTTCACGTACGGCTATTTTACAGAGGATCTTGATGATCCGGCCGGTTTTGGGATGGGGCACGACCACGGTCATGGCCATGGTCACGACCACTCGCACGGCATCGAAGAAGGGTTCGATCTGCGCGAGGTGGAATTGACCGTGACGGGCTCCGTTGATCCCTACTTCGATGCCATGGCGATGATCACCTTCTCGGATGATCATGTCGAAGTCGAGGAAGCCTATATCACCACACGCATGTTACCGGGTGGATTGCAAATCAAGGCCGGTAAGTTTCTCAGTGATGTCGGATACATTAATAAGCAGCATCCGCACGACTACCTCTTTGTCGATCAGCCCTGGATGCGGGAATTCATGTTCGGCGACGAGGGATTGAACGAGAAGGGTGTTCAACTTTCCTGGCTGCCGCCGCTGGAAACCTATACCCGCTTCGGGATCGAAATTCTGCAGGGCGAAAGCGAAGGCATCGCCAACTACATTGGCGACGGAAATCACGAAATCGTCACGATGCTCCCGGATGCGGGCGTGCCCGATCGCAATCGCTGGCGGGCAGGAAAGGGGATGCGCGAAAAGGATGGTCCGCGCCTCTTCACCGGCTTCGCGAAAGTCGCCCCGAATGTGGCGGAAAATCATGCCCTGCAATTGGGCGCCTTCGGTGGTTACAGCCGCGTCATGCAGTTGGAGGACACGCATTCCAGTGGTCGCTTGGAGACCTGGGATGGCGATGGTTGGTTTGCCGGCGCGGACGTGGTGTACAAATACGATGGCCAAGGCATTCACGGTCACCGTAATTTCGTCCTGCAAGGCGAATATATGTTCCGCCAATTGGATCTAGCCTATCGAAGCCAACAGTTCGAAAGCTTCTCATCGCTGGTTACGACCGACGCGAACGATCAGCGTTGGAAGCAGGACGGCCTCTATGTGCAGGGTGTGTACGGCTTTGCGCCGCGCTGGAATGCCGGTCTGCGGCTCGATGTGCTGGGCATCACGAACGACGGCTTCGAAGGGCGTGGCACGCCGACCGACTTCGGAACATCGTATCGCTACACCGGCCAAATCACTTATGCGCCGACCGAATTCTCGCGTCTAAGGCTGCAGGCCAGCTACATGGATATGGCGCATGGTGACGATGACGATGATCACCATGATGACGGCTGGATGTTTGTACTGCAGTACACGATGAGTTTGGGCGTGCACGGCGCGCATGACTTCTAATTTCCCACATTGCTGAACTCCTGCGTTCTGCACAAAAGGTCGCCGCAGTCCGGTAGTATGCCGGACTGCGGTGTGCCATTTTTCTAAGTAGCGAATTGCAAGCAGTGGACGCAGAGTAGAAGGTAAGGAATGGACAGAATGAAGATGCAGGTATGGAAATTACTATTTGCGTGGTTGGTGCTGGTCAATCTGGCCGTAGCCGAGTTGAATGTGGTCGCTACCGTGCCGAACATGGGTATGCTGGCGCGCGAAATCGGCGGCGAGGCCGTGCAGGTACGCGTGATGGCGCCACCGGACCGCGACGCCCATTATCTGGAGGCGCGCCCTTCCATGATGGCCGCCCTGCGGCGGGCCGAGATTGTTGTCAGCGTTGGCGGGGAACTGGAAATTGGATGGTTGCCGGCCGCCATCCGCGGCGCCAATAATCGCTTGGTCCAGCCGGGCCAGCCGGGCTACTTCGAGGCCGCCGCCCAGGTCCATCTCATCGGTGCCGGCCGTCCTGCCGACCGGGCGCTGGGCGATGTGCATCCGCACGGTAATCCACACATCTATTTGGACCCTGAACGCTTAGCCGTGGCCGGCTTTGCCTTGGCGGAACGATTCGGTGAGTTGCGTCCGGACGAGGCGGAGCAATTCATCGCCAACGCGCAGCGTTTTGCGGAGCGTGTGGAAGCGGAAATGGCTGAACTGCGGGTGCAGGCGGAGGGCGCCAAAGGGGTCTTGCTTTATCACGAGGATGCGGACTACCTTCTCAAAGCTTTAGATGTGCCCATTTGGGGCTACATCGAGCCCTTGCCGGGGATTCCCCCGTCGGCGTCTCACTTGCGCTCGTTGGTGCGATCGCTGGAAGGCGAACAGGGCGTGATTTGGACCATGAACTTTCAGCCCAGTAACGCCGGTGAATTTATCGGGCGCGAACTGGGTTGGCGCGCGGTGCAGTTGCCCAGTCAGGTAAGCGCAACCGGCACCGTGGATGATTATTTTGCGATGATTCAGGCATGGGTCGACACGCTTGAGCAGGACGACTGATGCACGATCACGAGAGGGAAGGATGGAGTGGAAAAGAAGGTATTGCTAGCGTTGTCCGATGTTGTGGCCGGTTATGCCGCGCCGGTTGTCGGCCCGCTTGGTTTCGAACTGCAAGCCGGACAAGTGATCGGCCTGGGCGGATCGAACGGTTCCGGAAAATCCACCCTGCTCCGCGCCATCACCGGTCTCTCAAAAGTCTTTTCGGGCACCATCCAGCGTGCCGAGGGGCTGACGATTGTGCACCAATGGCAGCGGCCCGAGCTGCCGCCTGAACTGGCTCTGCTCGGTAGCGAACTCTATGCCCTGTTGGGCGCCGATCCAGCCGGCGCGCCCGATGTCCTATGCCCCTTGATGAAACAACCCTTGTCGACCATGAGCGGCGGCCAATTTCAGTTGCTGCAGACCATGGCTGCGCTCTGTAGTCCGGCACAGGTGGTCTTGATGGATGAACCCACTAACAATCTGGACGGCGATGCGATGGACGCGCTCTCTGAGCAGTTGAAACACATCGGGCCGGACCGGGCCGTTATCCTCGTCAGTCACGAGCACGATTTTCTTCAAAGCCATTGCGCCACCATCATCGAGGTGAACCGATGAGCGAGTGGCTGCTGTTCGATCCCATGTTCCGCGTGCCGTTTCTGACCGGCTTGGCCCTCGCGCTCGCGCTCAGCTTGGTCGGTGCCTGGCTACGCATGCGCAACGAGTGGCTGGCGGCCTTGGGGCTATCACAAATCGCCGCCGCCGGCGCGATGGCGGCGGTCTGGCTACACGGCCCCGCCTTGCTCGGCGCCTTTATCGCCGCCGCGATCGCGATGTTGGCACGCACCACTCTGCCGCGGATCGGGAATAATCATTACGCCCTGATGATTCTGATTGGTTGGTCCGCCACGCTCATGATCGGATCGATGATGGATCACGGCAATGTCGCCGGGGAAACCTTTTTGCGCGGACAATTGTACTTCGCCTCGACGCAACATTTGGTGACGGCGTTGATCTTGTTAACCGTCGTTGCCGTGACCTATCGCTGGCTCTCGCCGCGCTTGTTGACCGCCCGTTTCTTCCCCGATTATCACCAAGCCAATCGCATTCCTGTTTGGCCGTACCGGACCTGTTTCGCGCTGATCGTCATCACGGCGGTGGTGATCGGCACCACCACGATGGGCGCCTTTCCCGCCTTCGCGATGCTGTTTGTGCCTTCCTGGGTCGGATTTGTGATCGTCGATGGCTGGCAACGGTCGGTTATCGCCAGCATGCTCGTCGGGACCGCCGCCTATCTAATTGCATTCGTCGTGGCAATGCTGCTGGATCAACCGTTTGGTCCCATGCTGACGATTGTACTCGTACTCGCCGGCACGCTACGATTCTTTACCGCACGCCGCCGCCGTATCAAAACGATCGCGGTTGACGATTTGCATCCATATTGAATCCGCGGGTCTAAAAGTTCTCTCGCTAAATGCGTTATCATTGGAATGGTTGCGCTTTAATTGAATCACTTGGAGGGGCGAGCTCTGCGAGCCCGCAGAAGCCGGGGCTTGCTGCTTTTATTCGTGAATGATTCGTTCCATTTGCCCGGCGTCGCAGCGCTCCGCCCTCCAGCTTGGCGCTAGCCGGATAATGACAAACACTTGCGAGAACGGAATGGCCCTGTATTGAATCTGGATTTCCGCTTCACTTCGTCCCGAAGACCGCGTATGCTTCCGTTATGGACGAGTTTATCACAGTGCAATGTCCGTTTTGTGCGCAAGACTTCTCCGTAGAGTTGGATGTCACGGGTGGTCGCGATCAGGTATTCATCGTCGATTGTGAAGTGTGTTGCCGCCCGGTGGAATGTCACCTGCAGTTTGACGAAGCCGGCGCTTGCATGCATGAAATTAGCACCGACGCTTGAACCGGGGTGGTAGGACAGTGGGTATGGAAGAGTTGCTGACGTTAGCTGCGGCGCGTGACTATGCGCGACGGGAAGCCCAGGCGGGCTCGCGTGTGGTTTTGGTGCCCACCATGGGCGGCCTGCACGAGGGACATCGATCGCTGATCCGTTTGGCCCACGAAAACGGGGACCGCGTGGTGGTCAGCATCTTCGTGAATCCTACCCAGTTCGGCCCGCACGAAGATTACACCCGCTATCCGCGCACACCGGAACAGGATCTCGAGACCTGCCGCGAAGAAAAGGTGCACGCGGTGTTTATGCCCTCGGCGGAGGACATGTATGCGCCCTCCCATTCAATCTATGTCGTCGACGACGAAATCGGCCACATCCTGGAAGGCGAATCGCGCCGAGGCCATTTCCGGGGTGTCCTGACCGTGGTGGCCAAACTCTTTCTGGCGGTCCAGCCGCAAGCCGCCGTCTTCGGTCGCAAGGATGCGCAACAGTTATGGCTGATCCGGCGCATGGTGCGCGATCTGAATTTCCCGGTCGAACTCATTGAGGCCGATACCGTACGCGAGTCGGACGGCTTAGCCTTAAGTTCACGCAATGTGTATTTAACCGAAGATCATCGCCAGCAGGCGGTTTGTCTGTCGCAGGCCCTGCGTGTGGCCGCGGAGCGATTCCAAGCCGGCGAGCGCAACGCGTACCTGTTGCGCAAAGACATGATGGATGTGATCGATGCGCATCCCGATGCGGAAATGGACTACATCGAGATTGTCGATGCAGAGTCCTTTGCGCCGGTAACCTCGCTGCTGAAACCCGCCTTGGCCTTACTTGCTGTGCGCGTGGGCAACACCCGCTTGATCGACAACGCGCCGTTGGCCGAAGGCGTTGACCCTATATGAATCTGCAGCCCTTCGAACACGCGCTGACGGCCCTGGATCAGTCACCGCCCTCCTTCGCACCGGACTCAACCCGGGCCAAAAGCTTCGCGCAGTTGGCCGGCTTTCTGGAAAGCCATGTGCGGCCTGGCCAGCCTTTCGACTTGAAAACCGTCCAACCAAACCCGCTTTGGCTTAAGATTGAGGATCGGCTGGATGCCGCGCTGAAGCAGTGGACAAGTTCCCGGCCACCTGCCGGCAATTGGCGTGTCCATCAGTGGTACAGCAGCGGAATATTGGTCGACACAGGCGCGCTCAAACTGGGATTCGACATCATCCCCTTCATCAAAGTTTTTGGCTGGGAAGATCGCCATCAGTTGGCCAGCCGCTTGGCAGCGGAAATGGATGCGTTGTTCATCACGCATCGACACGAGGACCACTATGATCCCGAAATGGTACGCGCTTGCCTGGCGCGCGGCGTGCCGGTGTACATGCCGGCGGCCCTGGCCCAGAGCTGGAAGGCGATACCGGGCTTGCACGCGGTCCAGCCGGATACCGAGTGGGAACTGGGCGATCTTCGGATTCGGGCGCGCACCGGTATCCATGTCTGGCGCGATATGGCGGACGATCTGCCGCTCTGCATTTATGAGTGCCGCCAGCCGGACGGACGCACCATCGTCTACGGCGGCGACGCCGATTACACCAAGTTCCCGCCCCTGAGCGATGACATTCAGGTGGTGGTCTATTTCCTGCCCTGGCGTGCGCCCAACGCCGCCTACGAGGAAGGCGATCCCCGCCAAATCGCGCCCGTCCATGTCGCTGTTGAGCTCGGTCTCCAGCACATTCGGCCCGCCTACCTGTTCTATGTGCATTGCGCGGAACTCGAACACCTCTACGATGGGTTCACCGCGTCATTTAATATCGCCCTCTCGCTCAA
>SLAD01000045.1 GCA_007126995.1 Kiritimatiellia bacterium
AGTGCGGGACTGGCCGGGCGTGACCGCGGTCACGGAGATGACCGGCACCGGCGGCGTGCGCTTTCTATTGACCTATTCGCCGGAAACGCCTGATCCGGCTTTTGGCTTGCTGTTGGTTGATGTAGAGGACGATGCGCGGATCGGTGCCTTAGCAGAGAAAGTCAACGCCTTCGCAGTGGAGGCCACGCCGGATGCGATGGTCTACGCCCAACGCTTTGTGTTGGGGCCGGGCGATCCGCAAAAGATCCAAGTGCGCATTTCGGGTCCGGATCCGGCCGTGTTGCGTTACTACGCCGATATCGCGCTCGAGGTCTTGCGCGACGATCCGCGACTGGTCGAAATCCAAACCAATTGGCGGGACCGGGTGGACGTGCTGCGGCCCGTCGTGTCGGAGGCGCGGGCGCGCGCCATCGGCGTGTCCCGGATGGAAATTGCGGCCGGATTCCAAGCAGTGACGACCGGGCTGCCGATCAGCGCGTTCAAGGAGGGCGACGACACCTTGCCCGTGATTCTGCGCGCGCCACCGGAGGAACGGTCGGACCCGGACAGCCTATACAGCGCCTGGTTCTGGAGCGTGCCGTTGAATCAGCCGGTGCCGTTGGCGCAGGTGATTGATCGCTTTGAACATGTGTCGGAGGAAGCGAATCTGCATCGCCGCAACCGCTTGCCGACGATTACGGTGAAGTGCAACACCACGGGCGAAACCGCAGCCACGGCGTTTCAGCGTATTCGTCCGCTGATGATGGAAGCCCTGGCTGAACTGCCAGACGGATACCGGATGGTGTGGGGTGGCGAGTACGAAAGTTCGGGCGATGCACAGGCGGAGTTGCTGGCCAAGATGCCGCCGATACTGGCCGGCATGGTGCTCATCGTGGTAGCTCTGTTTAACTCCATCCGTAAACCGCTGGTGATCTTTCTAACCGTACCGCTCACCGTGGTCGGCGTCACCATCGGCTTGCTCGTGTTCAATCAGCCGTTCGGATTCATGGCCCTGCTCGGGTTCTTGAGCTTGGCCGGGATGCAGATCAAGAATGCGATTGTGTTGATCGACGAGATCGAGGCGCAGCAGGCGGCCGGCGCGGACCCGTTTAATGCGGTGGTTCAGGCGGGCATGACCCGGCTGCGTCCCGTGGTGCTCGCTGCGCTGACCACCGTGCTGGGCATGATGCCACTCTTGCTCGACGCATTCTATGTGTCGATGGCCATCACCATCATGATCGGCTTAAGCTTCGCCACCGTGCTGACCATGATCGTCATCCCGCTTAACTACGCCATCTGGTATCGCGTGCGGGAGTAGTTTGTGGAAAAATCTCCTGATGGCGGCGCGTGGATCATTTGACAAGGCTCGGCGCAAAGTGCATACTCTAAGTGTGCAGTTTGGAGGTATGAATCATGCGGGCGACAATGCTGGATTTGCGCAAGAATCCGAAGCGTGTTTTGAAGGCGCTTGACCATAACGAAGAGGTAACGCTGACCTACAGGGGCAAGCGTAAGGCTATCATCGTGCCGCTGAACCATGGCCCCGATGACGCGTCGGTGAGTGACCACCCGGCTTTCGGGTTGTGGCGAGGGCACAAGGATGGAGAAAGCGTCGGCGCCTTCGTGCGGAAGCTGCGACAGGGACGGACCTTCTGATGTTGTTTGATACCGATGTGCTGGTCTGGGTTCTGCGGGGCAATAAGAAGGCGGCGGATCGCTTGGATTCCACGCCAACGCGTTATTGCTCCGCCGTTACCTATATGGAATTGCTTAGTGGCGTGCGCAACAAAGAGGAGCAACGGATCATGCTGCAGTTTCTGCGCGATGCCGGATTTTCGATTGTGTCAATCAGTGAGGAAATCTCGCACCGGGCCATGGTCTACATGGAGCAATTTGCCCTGAGCGCGGGTTTGGAGCTGGCCGATGCTTTAATTGCAGCCAGCGCGGCGGAGAACAATTTGTCGATCTGCACGGCCAACGATAAACACTACAAAAGGATTCCCGGCCTTGCCTTGGTTCGGTTTCGGCCATGACAATGATGCCCACGCCGATTATACGAGCCATTCCATCTATCGCCGCAAAAGTCAAACAGCCCAATCCCGCTTGACTTCTGCTTCGAGGACGCGCCGTAATAGTGTATGAAAAAGGCGTTAAATGAAGCGACGCTTGTGGCTGGGTTAAAGCTGATTCGCGAGAACTGTCCCCGCTTAGTCGCGTCCTGTTATTGGGCGGGGACTTCTGCTATAGCATTGGAGGAGCTTCATCATCGCCGCTCTTTCGATCTTGATTTTCATACGCGATTGGCGCACCAGAGCACAGCACCGCTACTGGAAGAGATCCGCGCGGCGTTTCCCGGCGCGTTTCGACTCCTGCAAACACCCGATGCGTTCGGATCCGGCTTTCAGGGGATATTGATGCTGGAGGATGGCGTTGAAGTCGCGATAGAGGTGTTGTCCAATTTCGAGCAAGCTGAACCGGAGGACATGAGGCAGGCGAAGACTGTTCAGGGTGTTATGCGTGTCTCGCTGGAGCGTTACTTGGCAGATAAAATTCAATGCGTGGCCGAGCGTATGGAGGCGCGTGACTTGGTCGACATACAAGCGGTGCTGAGTCATATGCCCGTCTTGCAGGATTTGGCGCGACGGATTCTGCGTGAACAGGACGCGCTGATCCTTGCCGAACGCCTGCTGTCTTGGACCGACAAAGCGCTGGCGGATGATTTGGTGGCCTATCCAGACGTAAATCCTGTCGATGCGCGCAAGGCGCGAGACTGGTTGTCGAGAGAGCTCAAGACATCGACTGGAGAGGACGTATGAAGCGGACTTACCGATATGCCACTGCTGATCGGTTCGTTGTTTTTACCCGACCAGACGGTCGCGTGCTGCGTGTGCCCGTGATTGCGGGTATCCTCAAGCATCCGCACCCCACCGAATTGGATCACCTATTGCGGGATGAGCGGGTCATAATTAAATACACACGCCTCGCCCTGCAAAAGGCCGCTTGGCCGGTCTTGAAGCAGTTTCCCTCCGACTGGTTGTTGGAGTGTTTGCCCTCTGCCGCGCTTCGACCTTCCCGCGAGAAGGCGATACGATACCTTTTATCGTAGGCGTGTGGACTGTGTGCCGCTCACTAACCGCACCTAAACCGACTTGGATTAGGGTGAGCGATCAAGAGAATCACGCACCCGGCGGCAGGTAACCCCGCGCCAAATCCATGAACATGGCCACTTGCTGTTGCGTGTGCGAGGCATCCCAATCGAGTTCCTTCTCCATCAAGGCTGCCACCGTGGGCGCCATATCCATCGCGGCGCGCGCGTCGAGAAAGAGTGCGCGGGTGCGCCGCGCCAACACGTCTTCCAGCGTGCGCGCCATTTCGTGGCGCATGCCCCAAAACACGTCCGCCGCGGTGTAGGGCAAGCGCGGATGCAGTGGCGCGGCGTCGGGCATGGTGGCGCGGACGTCAGAGGCCTCGCAGCCGTACACCCGCTCGTGCCACGCTTCCGGCAGATCGACGCCGTGCCCGTGTATCGGTAGATCCTGTGTGCGGCAGGGTCGATGCTCCCATCCGCCCACCTGTTCGGCCTGGTCGATCACGTCCTGCGCCATCTTGCGGTAGGTGGTCCACTTGCCGCCGACGACGGTGATCAAGCGGCTCGGCTCAACCCGAAGGACGTGGCTGCGTGAAAGCGAGGACGTGGATTTGCCCGCGCCGGATTTCACCAGTGATCGCAAGCCGCTAAACGTGCTCAGGACATCGGCCGACGTCGGGCGTTGCGTCAAGTAGCGTCCGGCATGTTCCAGTAGAAAATCCAATTCCTCCGCTGACCCGCGCGGTTCCGCGTCGACGGCTGGTACAGCCACATCGGTGGTACCCACCACCACGCGATCATGCCAGGGCACCGCAAACAGTACCCGTCCATCCGTTGTCTGCGGAATCATGATTGCACTGTCCCCAGGCTGGAACGTGCGCGGCAGGACAATGTGCGTGCCCCGACTGACCGTCAGCATCGGCGACGCGCCCTGATCATCGAGTCGCCGGACGTCATCGGCGAACACGCCGGTGGCGTTCACGATCACCCGCGCGCGATACTCGTCCTCCTTGCCCGTCAGCGTATCCCGCGCCCGCACGCCGGTGACGAGGCCCTGCTCGCGGATTAGTCCGACCACCTTGGTATAATTCAAGATGCGCGCGCCGTGATCGATCGCCGTGCGGGCCAAACTCACCGCCAGCCGCGTGTCATCGAACTGCCCGTCACAATAGAGAATCCCGCGTTGCAATCCGGTCGGCGTGACGGTGGGCAGTTGCTGTAAGACTTCCGCGCGGGAGAGCGACTGGGACGGCTGCAAGCGCCATTCGCCGGCCAGCCGGTCATAGAGCTTGAGTCCCATGCCGTAGAAGGGGCCGTGCCACCAATTGTATATCGGAATGATAAAGAGCTGATGCTGGACCAGGTGCGGCGCATTCGCGCACAGGCGTCCGCGCTCCTTCAGTGCCTCGAGCACCAGTTTGACGTTGCCTTGGCGAAGATAGCGCAGGCCTCCGTGCACCAGTTTCGTGCTGCGACTGGAGGTGCCCGCGGCAAAGTCGGCTTGTTCCAGCAGCAACGTGGCGTAGCCGCGCGATGCGGCATCCACTGCGGCACCGAGACCGGTCGCACCGCCGCCGATGATCAGGATATCGGTATCAGGCATTGAAGGTTTCTTTAAAATGGGCACAGCTCCATGCTGGTAAGAAATGCCTTACGATGCGGTGGAGATCAAGTGCACACTTGAACACCCGATACGACAGAGTGGAGGTACTGAGATGCCACTCGCACATTTTCCCTGTGTTGTTCCCTGCGCGTTTCCGCCGTGGGCCGTTTCCCTGCGTCCTGCCGTATCGCGCCCGCACCGGCAATGATGGAACGGACTATAGCTTATAGACTTCAGTCGAGCAATTTGAGAGGCATGCGAATGACGACTCCCTGAGCCATCTGTCACAGCGCCCACGTTACGGTGACGATTACATTTCGGCCCGGCTCGTTGACGCCGGAACCGTGGATGCGATAGTCCTCGTCGAGCAGATTCTCAATCGCCATGTTCAGGGTCAGGTCCGGCGTCACCATGAGGCCGGCGCGCAGCGTGGCGATGGCATATCCGGGCGTGCCGCCTTGCGGGATCCGCTGCGTGTCGCGCCGGTCGCCGTCCGATAAGCGGTCTGCCTTGGCGGCAAAATCACCGGCGGCTTCGAGCCAATACCGCCCCGTGGTCGTTTGCCAGCGCACGCCAACATGCGCTGTGGGAGGCATGATGCGACTGATGTAGTCGCGTTCGCGGGTCTTTTCGCCAGCACTGGTAAAAACATCCGCTTTGCCCTCTTGCCAGGACCCGCTGACCCAGGCGCTCCACTGGGGATGACCGCGCCAGCGCAGAACCGCTTCCGCGCCCTGCACATAGCCGTCGCCGGCATTCGATTTGGTGACTTCCCGAAATCCGTCGCGCTCGCGACCGGTAGCGGTTTTGACGATCAGTCCGTCAATCTGTGTGTAGTAATAACCAAGCTGAATGACCCAGTTGCGGGTCCGGCTTTTCCAGCCGATTTCGTAGGTGAGGAATTCCTCGTTGTCGAGATCGGGGGCGGGGATTTCGATCTCATCGCTGCGCGCCACGCCGAAACTGGTCAGATCATGAATGGTGGGCGCGCGGAATCCCTGCGACAACCCGGCATATACGACATGACGCCGGTCGGCGCTCAGTGGCACCAAAAGACGTGCGGAACCCGTGATCGCTTTCCATTGCTCGTCGAGCGAAATCGGTTCCCCGGTGGCCGGATCCTCGACCCGTCGCGCATCGGCGCGGGCGTAGGTATAGCGCGCCCCCAGCACGAGGTCAGCGAGATCATCGCCGAGCGTGATGGTGTTCTGGGCAAACACGCCGGCAAGGTCGAAATAGGCCTCCGCAGCCAGCGGCCCCTGCAACCCGATCCGGGTTGGCGCGCCGTCCGGGCCGATGTCCCGATCGAAAGACGTGACACGATCCCGATAATAATCGGTGCCGTAAATCAGTGTGCCTCCCGCATGGGTGCTTTGCAGTTGCATCGCCGCGCCGTAGCTTTCGACATCGAATCCGTCCACCGTGCGGCGACCATCGCTGCGCACCCGCTCCCGTTCCTCATCGTGCGCATGACGCGACACGGTGAGCTGCATCTGGTCGACCTTGGCAAAGGGCTCGTTCAGATCGAGGCGGAGATAGGTCAAGTCGCGGCCCTGGTCGAATCGGTGAACCTGTTCATCCCCATGTTCCAGTCCCTTCCAGTCGATCTCGCCAAACACCGTGCGGTGCGTCCGCCAGGCGTCTTCCTGTCGCACCGATTGATGCGCCAGGGTCACGGTGGCGTCGTCTGACAGAAAGTATTGAATTTTACCGTCGGCGGCCCATTCATCGTAGCCGGTCTTGCGCTGGCGTCCGACTCGGCGGCCGCCCTGCACATCCCCGAACTCTTTCCAGGTAAATCCGCCGGTCACGCCGAGTTCCGGGGTTGGCCGGGCAGCGGTGCTCCAGCGGCCGATATGCGACCGCTCCGCCGTCGCCCCGCGATACAGCAGGGTGGTATTCCATTCCGGCGCGCCGGTCCAATCCGGTGCGTCCGGGGTGAGGGCGTTCAAGACACC
>SLAD01000168.1 GCA_007126995.1 Kiritimatiellia bacterium
CCCGCCGATGGGCCGCATTCAGCTCCATGTCCGCGCCGATCGGAAACCCCAGCTCTGCGCCAGTAACCGGATCGAGATTCGGCGGGAAAAGCGCCAGTTCCTTCAATCGACGAGCACCTTGGCCGGGGGCAAAAAGGCGGAAGACGTCTGAAGTTACTGGCGCATCGAATGTGACCGCCACTTCAGAAGAGGTATTGGGTTCTTGACTCGACCCGACTTCCGATCCCGGCACCGTGATCCAATCCTCACCATCAGGGTATTCGATCTGGAAGCGGGGAATCACTCGATCCGGCCGATCATCAATGCCGCTGTAGACATGGGCGCTGGCGATGGTGACCGGTATCGGAAAATGCACTTCCACCCATTGGTTCCAGGCGTCCTGTGAACGCCAGCTATTCATGTTGCCGACCACGCCATCCGTGGCAAAGGCGGCTCGAAAGCGGCTGTTTGTGGTGCGGCCTGCACTGAATTGATACTTCGCCAGATTGACGCGCGGAGCCGCTGTCGGCAGCATCCCATTCACGTGCCCAGCGACACTAAGCTTCGGGCTATCGGTCAGGCCGTCGAATGGAATGTGGCCCAGCTTAAAGGACACCCGTCCGTCGCCGTCCGGGGTTGTGGGGGCGATCGTGATCAAGAATTTTACGTCCGTGATATCCAGTTCGGCCACCAGCGGGGGATCGAAGCGGGCCGCGTACTCGCCGTTGGCGGCATACGAATAGTGATTGGTCCGCGTGCCGAGATAGACATCATCTCCGCCCCCCACTTCGCCATCGGCGCCCAGATAGGTGATGGAGACGACGATGTTGCTGGCATTGTTGTTGGCCGCCTGAACGAAGGAGGCAAAGCCAAGCCCGGTGATGGTGACGGTGGTGGGGCCTTGATTGGTGGAAAGCAGGCCGGAGAAAGAGCGGATATAGTTTCCCGCGTTCGGCTGGATGATGGTCTCATCAGCGCCCCCTATGGCGGCGTCATCGACAAAGAAGGTCCGACCCAACAGGGTGGTCACGTCCGCTTTCACGAATGTTCCGCCATGAGCCGATAGGGCTCCTGCGAAAAGGAGGAGGATCGTCAGATAAACACGGAATCCCTTTCCCGGGGAGTCACTGCTCCCCAGTGTCACCCCGGCAATCGGCTGACCCCCATTCATTGGCCTACGGGCGATTACTCTTTCGATCCAGCGCATATACAGGAGACCTTGATCATCTATTGAAACGCTTCAAAATTCCGAGCTGACTGCTTCACCACAAAGTGGCGTGAAAATGTAATAAAGAATGTAACTTAACGCAATATTTCAGCATTGTAAAGTGGGTGTGAAGAAAGAGGTGTCATGTGAGCTGCGTAGCAGCGTGGCCGAGCGCAAACTGTGAATTCGTGGCAGACGCAACCAACTTCTAGCCTTTCGCTGGTATGGCTAGACCACGTGATCATCGCGAACCAGTGAGCCGGAGAGATTCGCTTGCTCTGAATAGCCCTGGCGCTTCAGCTCATTCACGATGGCGATGATTTCTGAAATGGTCACGCTAACTCCGAGACGGCCAATGCGGTGATAGTAGGAGGCAGCGGAAGGGAACTTATCGGCCTTGGCATATTGGCGTAAATGAGAGCCCGCATCCTTTAGGTGCATATGGAGTCGCATGAGCGATGACACCAATTGCGGGTCCAGATACTCCGAATACTTCATGTTCAAGATGTCCCACAAATCTTCCGCCTTCTCATTCAGATAGGAGTACGTGTTGTCCGTAAACAGAAGCTGATCAACCAATCGTTTGCGAATGGCGTCAGGACCTTGTTGTTCCATTTCGGTTAGCAACGCGGCGCGCTGCGCGCTGATGCGGACAAGCTGCTCTTCTTCGGGAACATCATCCGCAATGTCGGGATTGAACCCAAACGCGCGCGCGGAAATGCCGTCTCGGATGCGATTGATGTTGCGTGCGACGAGGTAGTCGATGTGGTCCTGCACCAGTTTCCAGCGTCTTGTTTTGGAGCGCACCAGCAGGGTGTCGATGATGAAGAGTAAAAAAGCGGCACCCAACAACTCCGTAAACAGTCCCACCAGTAGTTCGGGCAGATGATCCTGAAAGATCCAAATCAGCGCCATCGTGATAAAGATGGTTGCATAGACCGTCAGCGGAATGTCCGTCTGGGCAATGCGGTCCAGCCACGACTTGGACTTTGACTCTGTTACGGATGATTGCTTGTCTTCACTCATCGAACCATTGCTCCTGTCGGATCACCATGAACGGCGCGAGTATACCGGATGATTTGCCGGAGGCCCAACCCATAAAGTCGTGCGTCGATATTCTGTAGTTCTTTGGCTCGTGGTTGGATTGGCACTACGGCAACAACATGCCCCACGCGGGTTCTTGCAATTGCAACTCCCAGTCATCCAGCTCGGATCGGTTGATGCCATCAAACTGGTCCGCGAAGTCGGACCAGCTATGCAGTTCCAGGTTGACCGTTTGTCCCGGTCGCAGGCGGGCCGCGGCGGTCCATTCATTGTCGCGCATGCTGTGCAGATACACCACGGCCTCTGTGTTATCAGGCAGATCAACCAAGTGCAGGGCTAGTATATGATCACGGTATGGCACGGTGCCGGGGCGCGGGACTTGGGATACGGCTTGGACCGTGCCCTGAACGGTTTGGCTGCTGCCGGGTTCCGGCACGAAGAAGGCGGTCTCTGGCGGCTCGCGCAATTCCAAGGGGATCAATCGCCAGTCGCCGACGGCCAGTTCGCGCGCCGCGAACTGCCAGATGACGACCTGTTTCCCAGCCAACCGATCACGTCCGCGTGCCAGTTCGCGGCTCAGCATGTCGCGTGTGGCGAAGGCGCCGCTATCATTGCGCACCAGACGATCGATCGGCGCATTCAAATGGTAACTCAGTTGCTCGGCGAAACCGGCCGCTTCGCCCCAACCCATCGGCTCCAGCGAGAAGATGTTGCTGAAACTGTCGCCCAGCAGGAGTACGTCGGCCTCCTCGCTGGCGCGCCAAAATTGATTATCGGCAGTAAATACACTGTGAACGGTCACCTGCTCGGGTGGAAACAGCATCTGATTCGGTGGCAGATCCAGCATCAAGGCCACATCGCCGTAGGCCTCGATTCGGGTGGGCTCGCGACGAAGACCTTGATCTGGTGCGGAATCGGGATTCAGCGCGCGGCGCAAGTGATCCGCCAAGTCGGCCGCGATGGCCTCCATCGCTTCGGGCCGCCAATGCGTGTCGGTTGCCAAATACTGAGCTTCGTCCGACGATAGCTTGCGCTCGTGCAAAGCGGATGTCGGGTCATAGACTCGGACACCGGCTGCCGCAAGGTCATCAAGCAGTCTGGAATAGGACACGTTGTGTAGTGGAGGACCGGTGCGATCAAATCGCCGCGAAAACTGTTCGGAATGGATCGTGGGCTTGATGGGGGTGGGCATGACGATCAACTGGATATCGCGCGCGGCGAGCTGTTGATGAAAATCAATGATCGCCTTGCGCGGATCCGGTTGCGGCGCGGCCCGCCACTCGTTGCCCTCAGCGGCCCGCCGGGCCAGTTGCCGGGGTTCCAGAAAACCGGGACCAGTCAAATAGTCGATGCCGGGACGATAGAAGAGCCAGCCGTCACGGCCGACGTAGGCTTCCTCGTTCCCGACACCCAGCAGCCCGCTCAAGCCCGCTTGCATCGGCGGACGCACGCGTTGGCCGAACGCGGATTCGTCTTCCAGCCGATCCTCGAACGCGGCAATGGATTGAAGCATGCGTCGATTGACTTTAAACAAGCTGCTGAATGTCCAACTTTCGCGTCGCCAAGGTTCTGCGATATGGGGCCAATCATCCTGCCATGTCATCGTGGTGGGGATATAGGCGGCATCCTGCTGCCGGGCGACCCCATATTCGGCCAGATGCTGGTGGATCGGGACCGTGAAAATGGCGAGCAGAAAGGCGCCCACCAAAAGAATGGCGGCGTTCCGACGAACGTCGGTATGCCCGACTTCTTCCCGGGCGATCTGCTCACGCGAGCGCTGTTGGCGAGTAACTTTCATCAGAAGATAAAATAGATAAAGGGGTTATACGCTTGCGTCGCCAGCACCAGAATCGATAGGCCGAACAGGAGCAGAATGACGGCCACTTTCCAGAGCGGCAAGGAGCGGGTCCAGTCCCAGGTTTGCGGCGCGCCCCACGTGACGACGATGGCAATCATGAAGGTGATGACGTAGTACGGTTGGTAAAGCAGCCCGCCCAGTAACGCTGCCGATTCGGTCGGCGACACGAGGCCGAACATCGCGCCCAAATAAGCCAGTGCCGAGGGCAGATCGGCGGCGCGGAAGAAGACCCAGGTAATCAACACGATCACAAAGGTAATGCCCACACGGATGGCATCGGGTAAGCGGCGATAGAATGAATCCTTGCCCTGCAAGCGTTCAACGCCCAGCAGCACCCCGTGAATACCGCCCCAGATGACGAAATTCCATGAGGCGCCGTGCCAAAGCCCGCCCAGCAGCATGACCAGCGCCAGATTAATACCCGTCCGCAACGAGCCGAGCTTGTTCCCGCCCAGCGGGATGTATAGGTAGTCGCGCAGCCAGGAGGACAAAGAGATGTGCCATCGTCGCCAGAACTCGGTAATCGAACGGGCGTGATAGGGGGAATCAAAATTCTTGGGAAATACAAAACCGAGCATGAGCCCGAGGCCGATCGCCATGTCGGTGTAGGCACTGAAGTCGAAATAGATTTGGAAGGCATACGCGATCACGCCGTACCACGCGTCGAGCAGGCCGATGGACCCTGCGTCGAAGGCTACGTCGGCCACCTTGCCGCAGGGATTGGCGATGAGGATTTTCTTTGCCAGACCCACACAGATAAAGGCGGCGCCGCGGGCGCACTTGGTTAAGGTGTGAGTGCGTTCACGAAGCTGCTCGGAGACTTCGGAAAAGCGGATGATCGGGCCCGCCACCAGTTGCGGGAACATTGAAACATAGCAGGCGAAATCGATAAAGTTGCGCAGCGCCCGCGCGTGACCGCGGTATACATCAATCGTGTAGCTCATCGACTGGAAGGTGTAGAAGCTGATCCCGAGCGGCAGCGTAATGCGGATCGCCAAATCCAGTTGTAGGTCCGGCAAGCCGATCGCTTGCACGATCGCGTCATAATTTTCCGTCGCGAAGTTGAAGTATTTGAAGAAGCCGAGCAGCGAGAGGTTCGAAATGATGGAGACCGTGACGGCGATCCGTTGCGCCCGCGTGCGCGGGGTGCCCGGCTCGAGCGGGGCCACATCATAGCGACCGTCGAACGGCGTGTGACGGGCAATCACCAGTCCGCAGATGTAGTCGACGATCGTCGAAAAGGCGAGCAGTAGAACGAAAGCCGGGTTGGCCCAGCCATAAAACGCATAGCTGAGCAGGGTCAAAAAGACATGCTTCAGGCGTCGCGGCGCGCTGTAATAGAGGAGCAACGCGAGCGGCAAGAAATAGAACAGGAATACATGGGAACTGAAGACCATAGACGGGCACTATAGATTCAGGTCGTAGTACTGCTCCAGCAGGAAATCGTCTTCATCCATGGCAATGCGTTCGCCTTCCAGTTCGGGGTGATCCATGAATGGCGCAATGCGCAGCGTGTAAACCGACCCCAGTTCGCGGCGTGCGGTCGGGAGTACCTGCGCATTGAGAATCGCCCAATGGGCAGCCAGCAGCCGTTCACCCGCCCGCTCGCCCTCCGTAACTTCATACGTGTTGAAAACCAGCGCGCGGCGATAGGGGGCAATTTCTTCGGGGGTGGGAACGCCGGACAGTGCGATGACGCGGGCTTGGAGTTCGGTCGGTTCGGGAACGGAAAACTGGTTGAGATAGCGACGCGAGAGTTGCTGATTGATTGCCAGTTCGCGCTCGTCCAGGGCGCGGTTGTAGACCGCTACATGCGAGAGGAAGCCGTCCAACCCACGCTCCGCCTCGGGATGTCCACCGATATAGAGCGGAGCAGGGAGCGAATCTGGTTGAGGCTGGGAAAGCGAAGCTGTGCCATGTGGTGCGCCATTTACGAAGAGTACCAATTCCGTTGGCGTTCGCCGAGCCGCGATATGTTGACGGGGAGTGTCTTCGAGCGGCCCCAACGAATAGGCCTCATCGTCCCATTGCCAAACCCACTGCCGATCCCGTATCCAGAGGCCGCGCTGCGGGCCCAGACCGAATACAAACTGATCGGATTCGGAGAATGTTTCATCAGGTGCGAGTTGCAACTCGATCGTGAATGTCGTGGGCAGCGCAGGGCCGTCTGTGTCTATGAAGTAGCCGTCTGTGACCCAGAGCGCATGACGCGGGCCCACACGCGCATGTCCACGGGCATCGGGACGGAACAGGCGGCGACGATCCGTGTCAGGCAAGCGAATTTCGTTCTGCGCGGCGGCATGTTCCCATAGATAGATTAGTCCGGTGCGATCCGAGGGCCACGTGGATGGCGTCGCCGCATGGATTTGCTCGATGTTGGCACCCTCGGCGAAAGTGGCGTCGGCGGCCGGCTCGACCCATACATCCGGGTAGAAGTTGGCTGCGTCATTCCAACTCACTTGTACCCAGTGCTCGATCGAGCGGTGCGACGGATCGAAGCGCCCCAGCCAGACTTTTACGTCCGC
>SLAD01000280.1 GCA_007126995.1 Kiritimatiellia bacterium
AAATACTTGGAGGCCACCACGTTGGTCGCCAAGACGGACCAGAACTTGGGCACCTCAACGTTTTCCTGCTCGAAAATGATTTGCCCCTTGTCATCCGTAATGCCCGCCGTGCGCAGTTCCCACTCAACGGTGTCGAACGGATCAATGCCTGCTTGACTGAACACACGCGGAACGGTGATGCCCTTGCGCTGTGGCTTGCGTTTGCCTCCAGCGCCAGCCTTGACACTTTTGCGGGCACGCTTGTTTTCGACCTCGTTCAGCTCAACAGCAGCGCGTGTTTCCAGCATGGGAATCCTCCTTTTTGGGTAAGTAAGTGACAATCAAAGCGTTAAGAATCGATACCAACCACCACTATATGTAGTCAATTCGAGCAGTTTCGAAGACTAGTACAACAAGATATAGTGTTTCAATCTTTTTTTGCCCGCTCCGCCATTTTTTGGGTGGACGGCTTGCGCAGTTCGCCAGATTTCTCTAACCTCTAACGGGGTAAGCGATGGGCTGAAAGATAGAAAAACCGCTGTTGTGAACCGTTTGATTCGACTATTCCGTTGGCCGTTGAAGCTTGGTTTTTTTAAGAAAATCACGGCGCACGTGATCATTGTTACGTTGGTGGCGGGTATCACGATTACCGTCGCGACGGCGTTTCAGTTTCGCAAGGAGCTGTATCGGATCGAGTACGACACGGCGTACATGGTCTACTCGGCCCTGATCAGTCATCTGAATAACCATTACGATCGGTACGGATCGTATGTCCAGCGCACGCTGGATCAGGATATGCTGCGCAAATTCATGCACCTAGGGGCGCATGCGGATCGCGAACTGGCGCACCGACCAGCGCATGTGGTGATTTATGACAAGGAGGGGCGCATCCGGTATGAATATGCCGAGCAAGTCATTGATGCGCCTGCGGAACCGTTGACGCCTGTCACGCTGCCGGTTGTGCCCTCGCTGCGGCATGAAGGCTTGGCCCCCTTTATTGAGGTGACCGGCCCGATCGATCCCGGCGCGCCTGAGCGCGGCTATGTCGCGATCATGATCCCGACTTCGATCCGGGCACAGTTGACGCGCCTGCTTACACAGTCGACGATTGTCTTGTTGGTGGTGCTGACGGTGACGATTCTGCTGTCCCTCCTGTTTACGCGTCAGGTGCTTGCCCCGATCCGCGCCCTGACGATGGCGGCGCGCGCGGTGCACCGCGGTGACCTGTCACAGCAGGTGCAGGTGGTGACCGATGACGAGATCGGCGAGTTGGCGACGACCTTCAATGACATGATTTTCTCGATGGATCGCCGTATGGACGTCATGCATCGTATGCAGGATTGGACGGTTCGGATCGGACGCCAAATGAATACGAAGCGTCTTTTCGAGGCGCTGGGCGAAATGTTCGAACGCATGTCGGCGGCGGACTCCTATCGCCTGTACCTGCAAGAGCCGGACGCGGACCGCTTGGTTACGCGGCTGGAATTCGGTGCGGACCGATTGCCTTCGGAAGAAAAAGATTCGCTGGCGCGCATGGCGTTACGGGAACGCTGGACGATGTATCTAAAGGAAGACGGTACGGCCGATAATGAACCAACGAACGTTTCGGAATTGGCGATCCCCCTGCTATCCGGTAAACATCGCGTGGGCGTGATTCGTATCGGTCGCAAGCATGATCGTTCGCTCTATGACGATGATACGCTGACCATCCTGCAAACGCTCGCGCAGCATGCCTCGGTCGCCATCGACAATGCCAATCTGTATCAGCGTCTCGCCGCGCAGGAGCGTATGGCACAGGAAATGACCTTGGCCCGCCAAATCCAGCAGCACATGTTGCCGGCGTCGGCCCCGGAGATCGCGGGCTATGAAATCGCCGGTGGCAGCGCGCCCGCCTTGGAGGTCGGCGGCGACTACTTTGATTACATCCAGCCACAGCAGAATAACTACATCATGATCGGGGATGTGTCCGGCAAAGGCGTGCCGGCCGCCTTGGTGATGAGTATTGTGCGGGCGCTGATCCGGGCCTATCTGGAGTTCGAGGCGTCACCGGCCAACATGTTGCGCAAAGTGAACCGCACCATCAGTCTCGACTTGGAGCAGGAGATGTTTGTGACCATGTCGGGATTGCAGTTGGACGAGAAGGCCCATCGCCTGACGGTTGCCCGCGCGGGTCATGAGCCGGTGCTGATTTGTCATGGCGACGGCTCGTTGGAACGGCTCACGCCGCCCGGCGCCGCGCTCGGCATGCTCGATGCGGAAGACTTCGACGAGGTGCTGGCGGAAATGTCCTATACCGTGCAGTCCGGTGACACCGTACTGCTCTACACCGATGGCATTACCGAGGCGCAGAACACGGCCCATGAAGAGTTCGGCGCAAGACGGCTCGAGCAGTTGGTGCAAAAGAGTACCGATCTATCGGCGCGCGAGTTGTTCGAGCGCATCATCGATGAGGTTCAGAGCTTCACCTCCGGTATGTCACAGTTGGACGACATCACGCTCGTGGTGATTCGTCGCACCTGATCCCATCACATCGCCTTCAGGCGCTTCGTTCGGCTAAGCGATCCGGGATATCGTTCGGCACGCGCAAGTCGCCGTATCCACGCCCGATACGTAGGTCCGGTGTGGCGCGACCGTGATAATCGCTGCCGCCCGTCGGGATGAGATCATACTCTTTGGCCAGTTGGACATAATAGCGGGTTTGGTCCGCCGTATGCTGCGGATAGTAGGCCTCGATGCCTTCCAGGCCCATATCGCGCAAGGCCTTAACCAGGTCCGACAGTTCGAGTTGATTCACCTGCAATACAAATGGATGCGCCAGCACAGGGACTCCGCCGGCGCCACGGATAATTTCGATTGCTTCTTGTGCGGTCAAGATGCGGCGTCGCGCATATGCCGGGCAACCTCGTGCCAAGTAACGCGAAAACGCTTCCTTGGTTGAGCCGACATATCCGCGGGCCACCATGGCGCGCGCGAAATGCGGGCGCCCGATGACTTGGTCGCCTGCGTGGCGGCACACTTCCTGCCAGGACATGTGCATGCCGAGCTTGTGCAGCTTGTGCAGGATTTCCTCGTTCCGCGCCTCGCGGGCCGAACGGATCCAATCCAATTGCCGCGCCAGCACGGCGTCTTCATGCGCGAGACAATAGCCCAGCATATGCATCTCGTTGGAGGCGGAACTGGTGCTGACCTCGACCCCCGAAATGGCCCGGACACCTTGTTCTTTCGCGGCAGCCAGGAAGCGTCCGATGCCGTGCACGGTGTCATGATCGGTCAAGGCCACCGCCGTGGCGCCTTGTTCAACCGCGAGCGCGATCAGTTCCTCGGGCGTGTCGGTACCGTCCGAGAAACGTGAATGCATATGCAGGTCGATCATGTCGACTGCACGGCCTGCACAATCGCTTCGCGCGTGATGCCGAAGTGGGCCCACGTTTCCTCCTGCCCGTCCGATGGCGCAACCCGGGGATCAACAATGCCGATATGCTGAAGCGGCAGCGAGCGACCATAGGCCGCGGTGCGCACCAATCCGGCGAATCCGCGCAACCCGGTTTCGGGTGTCGCAATGAGGCCATCCTCCACGGTGACCATGCCGTCGGTGTACTGGTCTAGCAGGCGCTCAAGTTCGCCATCGCCAAACGGCAAGCCGTTCACAATCACCACGTCCACGTTGCCCAGCTCCTCGGCCGCCTCGACGGCCAAGTACGCCGGCGCGCCCATGGCCAGGATGGCTTTGCGGGCGTCGGGGAAGCTGCGGCAAACCGTCGTCGGCGTCCACGCGTCGGTGGCGGCCCAGAGCGGGGTGGCCCCATCCTGCTGGGTCAAGACCGGCAGGTTATCACGCGGAATGCCGATCAGGTGTCCGCCGTAATGCGCCGCCAGGTCGCGAATGGCGATGAAGGCGGAACGCGCGTCGGCCGGGGCATAGAATCGATGCAGGTAGGGCAGGTAACCCATTGCCAATGTGATCCAGTCGAGACTCCAGCCGGAAAAGTGATCGCGCCCGGTGCAGGCGCCGACGTGGGACATATGAAACGTCGCGTTCAATCCTTCGTTAACGCCGTTCAGGTTGCGGTGATACCGCCACATTTCCAGCCCTTCGCGGGCAATCCCTTCGAAGAAGGCGGCGAACGTGGAGAACACGTTCAGGCTCGGCTCGTTCGAGCTCATGGCCAAGCCGTTGGTCATGATGGCCGACACCTGCTCTTCAATGCTCATCTCATAAGCGTTGCCGGGCGGGATCAGCGCCTTGGCCTTCTCGAGTTTGGTCGATGGATCGAGGTCGCAGGAGACGATGAAAACTTTGTCGGGATGCGCAGCGGCCACCATCGCGTAGCCGGCGTCCACCCCCGCGCGGGCACTGACCGCTTTGCCGGGCTCCGGCAATTTGACCTTGGCGACCTCGTCATCCGGCACGATCAGATTTTCGCTGCCGGGCGCCGGTCGCGCCTGTGTCACTACGGGAACACGGGACCGCTTGCGCAACTGCTCCAGCGCGGCATCCTGCTCGCTGATCGTCTGCAACAGCGGGTTGGCCAGCACCTCATCGATCGATCGCCCTTTCATGTGGCCATCGTGATGACCTTTGCCGCCGGGCAACTCATTGACGTAGAACAAGCACTCGAGCATGCACTCCACATCGCGGTAACTCATCAACGAGCCCGGCACCCAAACCGGCGTATCCAACTCGACGCCGTGTTGCGTCGCAAAGGCTTCCACTTCAGTGCGAATGCCGAGTTGTTCGGCCCAATCCGCCAGCAAGCGGCCTTCCTCGCCAACCGGATAGATCAGGTTCGGGCGGCCCGCCTGGGCAAGCTGATAGCCCTCGCGATAGGCGGCATAGAGCCCGACCGGATCGCGCAGCGACACGCACTCAATGATGTCGATGCCCAGCGATTCGATGATCGGGCGCGGGTCCTTATCCATGATGGCCCGATTGGTGCCCGACAACTGAATGCCGTTGCGGTGCATGACGAATGTCGTGGGGGCTGCGTGCAGATCCGCGCCGTTAAAGCCGTTTAGTGCCTGACCCGATATCCACCCGGCATCGCCGCAGTGACAGATCACCCAGGCGCCCTCGCCGTGACGCGCCTTGATGCCGAGTGCCTGCCCGACGGCCGTCGGGATCATCACTCCCAGGCGCCCGCCGTTCAATTGGGTGCCGCCCGGCACCCAGCTCACGTGGCCGGCGATGTCCAGGCCGCGACGGAAGGTCTTGATCACCCAATCGCGATCCAGGTACTCCCATGCCGCGAGGACAGCGTAATAGCCGACGCTGGTGTGGGCGTGTTCGAATGTGTAGGTCACCTTTTCGTGATCGGTCACCGCCAACGTCAAGGCGAACGCGGGGATAAGATCCAATCCGCCACCCAGGTGATCCAGCTCGTTGATCTCAGCCAGTGAGGCCAGTGTTTCCAGTGCAATGCGGGCCGATTCGATCTCCAACGATTGCAAGGTCAGCACATCATCGGCCGCCAACGCTTCCTGCTGGGCGATCGCCAGGCGAAAATCCAGCGTTTGCGACTCCACCTGCTCCCGCATATAGCGCGAGGCTTGAATTAAAGCATCATTTCTCGATTGTTGTTCAGCCCACATAGTATATATCTCCACAGGTTGCGTTCCGTTCTTGAAGTCGGAACAGTTGCTAAAAATTATTGCGCCGCCAAAAGGTCGACGACGTCCTCTCTGACGGCGTCCAAGGGAACCGCGCCCGGATACGTTTCGATAATCCGCCCCGCCGGATCCAAGAGAATCTTGGTCGGGACCGCACGACCACCCCCGTAGGCCTGCAGGACTGAAGGCGCGGCGCGGATAACCGGGAAGGGCAGTGCCAGCTCCGTGAGCGTGGCTGTGATCTCTTCGGTGTCACCATCGTCCAACACGACGCTGAGTACCGTGAAGGCGTCCGATGCGAGTTCGTCATGCAGGTCAACCACCGCCGAG
This sequence comes from Kiritimatiellia bacterium, assembly GCA_007126995.1. Lineage (GTDB taxonomy): Bacteria > Verrucomicrobiota > Kiritimatiellia > SLAD01 > SLAD01 > SLAD01. The sequence goes on from SLAD01000280.1 coordinate 5,917, forward strand.
CGCTCGGCCATGCTGGGCGCGGACCAGGGTGCCCAGAAGTCCAACAGTACCACTTGACCGCGATAGTCCTCCGTCGAGAGTCGTTGTCCGTCGGCTATGGAATCGCCCACAATCGGGGTTGCCCCCGGTTCAACCCGCTGCGCGGGCGGCGGCGGTCGCGGCGTGTCCTCTGGTTCGGTCGCCGGCATGCAGGCCGTGAACAGCAGGCCCACGGCGAGGGCGGACAGGAGGTAGCCTGATCGATGGAAAAGCTTGCCGGTGCGCGTTGAAGGAGTGATGAGGTTTTTCATGCGGCCATAGTATCCATCTCCAATTCGAATACAAGACCGTTTGAAGCAGCAGGGGAGTGCTGGCCCTGGCCTTGGACATCTTGGGCAGTGGCGCAGCCGCAACATGGGCAGGAATGCCCAGGCTTCCGGCGGCCGGAACAAGGACATTCCTGTCCTTGCACGCCAGCCACAGAGGCTGGCTCACAAAAAGATGGTCCGCCGAGCCTATGCGTGCGGTGCAGTGAATCGTAGAAGCGGCCCCCGTATCCTGGGTAACTCATCAGGATCGCGGCCTGCCCGCCGACGATTTCCGGTCTGGCAGAAAGCCTCGAATTGCAGTTGGTGCCTCCATGGTAATGATATACTAATATCGACTATTCAGGGCGGGAGTAGTGCCTCCAAG
>SLAD01000114.1 GCA_007126995.1 Kiritimatiellia bacterium
CGCGCGCCGGCCTTGGTGACCGATGAACTGGTCGTTTACGCGGCGGGCACCACCGCGCTCATGTTCGATACCGCCGATATCGATAGCAGCGCGGATGAGTTGGTCTACACCGTGACGCAGCTTCCACATGGTGGCCTGCTACGGCTGCGCCACGCGGTTGAGGATGCCGAAGATCCGGATGCCGAACTCGGTGTCGGCGACACCTTCACTCAAGCGGACGTGTTGCGGGGGCGACTGGTCTTTGATCTTCACCCGGAGGCCTCCGACCCGGGCGTGATCGGATTGTCAGTGCGCGACGAGAATCCCGATCATGCCGCCGACGAGGGGGTTGTCCGCTTGTTGGCCTATCAGCCGGCGGAGTTTCTGCCGCCGGTGTTGAGTGAGCAGGAGTCGCTCCGCCTCGACAACCATCATTACGCGTCGCACGGATACGTGATTGCCGATGCCTCGCACATGCCTGCGGACACCGCCGTTGCCAATCCCAGCGCCGGTCTGAGCGGCATAGCGTTGGCGGATTATCTGGACACGTACGGAGCAGATCGTCCCTACGTTTTTGTCGGCGGTATGGGTGCCACCACGTTGACCGGTGGCCATATGAATGATGTGCTGACCGCCAGTATAGCCGGTGGCATGTTGACCGGCGGTGCAGGTGCGGACCTATTCGTGTTTAGGTCGTTTGATGTCGGCGCAGCCGTCATTACGGACTTCGAAATCAACGATCAGGATGCGATTGATTTCTCCCTGCTGCCAGCCGATGCCGGAGCCTTCGTCCATCAGTATATTCGTCTGGCGAATGTGGAAGGCGTGCAGACGCTGCAAGTCGCGCTGTCCGGCGCCGGTACGGGCTTCACGAACCTGGCTGTGGCCTTACCGACACTCGACGCGGCCGATGCCGATTTGTATAGCTTAATCGAGAGCGGGCATCTGCTGGTCGGCGGACTGCGACTGGAACCGCAAATCACCATCGCGGCCACCGAACCGCGCGCCGCCCAAAGTGGCCCGACACCGGGCCGGTTCACATTGACGCGCCAAGGCAGCCTGCAAGACGATCTACTTGTGAATGTGTCCCTCACCGGAACGGCCATTAATGGTACAGACTACGTCACAATTCCCACCACGGTCATGATGCCGGCGGGACAGGCCTTGGTGGATGTCGAGGTCATGCCGTATGTGACCGGACATCAAGGTGTGGAGAAGGTTGTGAATATGGCGCTGGCAACGGGTCACGGGTATCGACTCGGTACCCAGCATAGCGCGCTGGTTTCCATTGAGAACCTGATCATGGTCGTGGAGCTTGAAGTCCTGACTGGGTTGGCCGTCCAGGACAGTGAAGAGCCTGCGCTCGTGCGTTTGCGTCGCCAGCATGTGACCAGCAATGACGCGTTGATTCGCTTGTCCTATGGCGGTACCGCCACGCGGGGCACGGATTATGAATCCGCCGGTACACCGCTGTTTGTTTCCATGGATCCAGGCCAAACTCAAGTGTTGCTGACCGTGACCCCGCGTGCTGCGGCGCAATTGGCTGCGGGCGCAAAGACGGCGCAAATTACGATTGTTGCCGACGAGGATTACCTGATCAAACCGGGCGCAGGCACGGCGCAGGTCGCCTTGGTTGAGCGCCAGGATACACTGGCGAGCTGGCAGGAGCGTGTGTTCGGTACGAGCGGAGATGCGGCAGCATTTGCCGGTGGGGACACGGGCGAGTTTGGCGTCACTCACTTGCAGCGTTATGCCTTTGGTCTCGATCCGCACGATCCGTCCCGCGATGGCCTCCCGCAACCGTTCCTGCACGACGGACGCTTGGCGGTGTCGTTCCGTCGGCCCCTTTCCGTCACTGACGTTGAGTACCGGGTACTGGCCGCGACCGATCTGATGGACTGGCCCGGCACCACGCTGTCGATGGTGCCGATGGCGGCCCCGGCGGGCGTGACTGATCCGGAACTTGTGTTCTTTATCGTGGATGAAGCAGGGGCTGGAGCGGTCCATGCCTTCACCGTGGTCGAAGTGGAGTGGGCGCCTTGATGATGTTTAAAGGATACGAGTCACGGACGCTCGTCCGCCAGACCACTTTGCACGGTGCCCTCATCCTTTGCATGATGGCCCTGGTCTTTTCCGGTTGTGGCCGGAAGGCCGAGGAGCCGGAGGTTGCGTTGGCACCCGAACCGTTGGCGCGGGTCGGGGATCGCGTGATTACCGAGGCCGATTTCGCCTTCGAAGTTGAGCGACGCCAAGCCTCGGGGCGGCCGATGGAGGACGCGGACTCGGTCCTGCGCGACTTGATCGAGCGGGAAGCCATGCTCATCAGGGCTGCCGCCGATGAGGCGTTAAGCGATCCGGCGGTGCAGCGCGAGTTGGAGAATCACAAGCTGGTGCAGTGGCTCGACCGCTCGCTACAGGTGCTGAAGGACGAAGTAAACGTTTCCGAGGACGATCTGCGCGCGGCCTATGAAGCGGACCGGGAGGCCTTCACACGCCCGGCGCTGGCGCGTTTAGCGATATTATATCGCCGCGTTTCGCTGCGTGATCCCGATGAGAGTGTGGAATCACTGAAGGCCGAACTGGAAGCGGCCCGTGAACTTTATCTGACTGATCGGGCCGCCGCCACGCGGGATGGGCGTATTCCGGGTTTTGGTGCGATTGCCGCCGATCATTCCGAAGATCAGGTGAGCCGGTATAGGGGAGGGGACTTGGGCTGGCTGGATACCTCGCGCACGGATCATCGCTGGCCGGAGGAAGTGGTCCAGGCCGGTTTCGCGTTGGAGCCCGGCGAGGTGAGTCCGGTGTTGGTAACAGACGAAGGCCTGTTTGTGGTTATGAAGTCCGGTTGGCGTGAAGAACAGGTAACGCCTTTTGAAGAGGCTTCGATCGTACTTCGGCGTCGGGTTATTCGTAGCAAGCAGGAAGCGGTTGAGCGTGAATTCATGTCCAACGTGCTCGCCTCCGTCGATGTGCGCATCAATCCCGAGAGGGCGGAACGATTGGCGATCCCACAGGCTCCTCAGCCGGTCGCGCCGGAACTGCTTCCCGTCACCGGGCGCACTCCCAATCAACAGAATTTATAGATCCTATTAAACCCAAACGAAAAACGAGCAAGCGGCGTATGAAAAACTATTTTCCATCGAATCATGATCTCCGGCGCTTGTTCGGAGTTTGTTGGATGATTGGTCTGATCGGAGCAGCTCCGTCCGCGCTGTGGGCGCAAACGCTGACGCCGACGTTCACCAGTCCCGCCACGAATTCGGCGCCCGGCGCTGTTTACGAGGCCATCTTTGATTTTACTCCGGTTGGTATGACGTTTGAGCGGGAAGTGCTGAGTGGCACAGAGATTGTTCCGCTGGCCGATGCTGTTGTTTCCGCAGGCGTCGATCAGGTGGCAGTGAACATGACGCCGCTGTCGAACACATCCGGCACAGTTGAAATGCGACTGGTCGGTACGCAAGGGGGGAGTTCGGTCACGCAAGACTTCAGCGTGGTGTTCCTTGCTTATCCGCCCACCCTCGCGTCTATTACCGATCCACAGATCATGGATGAGGATACCACCAACAATGTGCCCATCGTGGTCGGATCGCCTGACTTCGACATAACCAACATCACGGTCACGGCCACATCCAGCGATCCCACCTTGATCGACACGGCGGATATGCCGGTGATCGGGACAGGCTCGAACCGTGTGCTGCGCCTGATTCCGAAACAAGATCAGAATGGCATTGCCACGATCACGGTTACGGCATCCAATCCAGCGGGGGTAACGACGAACCGGACATTCGAACTGGAGGTCATTCCGGTCAACGATCCGCCCACAATTTCCGGCGTCGTCATGAACACCGTCATGAACGACAACGAAACCAACTTCCCCTTTTCCACCGTCGTGATCGACGACGTCGATCACCTGAATCCCACCAACCAGTTTTTGGATGTAAGGCTCGAGATATTCAATCCCGATGAAACGGATAATTATGCGGTTTTCCCGGGCAGCTCACTGGACTTAGAGCTCGAGGGAGTGTTCCCGCCGGATGCAACCGATGCTGTTCAGCAACTGGCCGTTTCGGGTATCCCGAATCTTACCCAGCCCAACACGACCAACCTAATGCTGGCGTCGATTACTGTTTTTGACGGTGAGTTCACGGTATACCAGTCCAATATCAATATCCGCGTCGTGTCCGTGAATGATCCGCCCACCGTGACGGGCGGTCTGTCACCGAACAGCGTGAGCGAGGGCTCCGAGACGTCCCCCTTCTTCATCTCCTCGATTACCGATCCGGATGTGGACGACGATCTCTTTGTGTTGAACATAGAATACGTGAACCCGGCCCAAGCCAGCCTCGGTAGCTTTTCTGGACCAACGGCGATCACCGGGAATGTCTCGTTTATTCAAGCGACGGTCGCCGGCCTATTTTACACCGCCGCGTCGGGCCAACTGACGAACGCGACGGAACAGGTTCCTTTCCGCTACCGGGTCGAGGATGGATTCGGCGGTTCCACCGCAATCACGAACGTGCTGACGATTAACCGGGTGGACAGCGCGCCGCAAATTGGCGGGATCACCCCCGGTACCGTGAACCTGAGCGATGCACCCGTGGCGTATACGCCATTTCCTGCGGCGTTTGTGACGAATCCGGGCGCCGACCCCGGCATGATTTTGTCCATGACCTTGGCTCAAAGCAATCCCGCGCTGGGTTCTTTTGCGATAACCTCGTTTCAGGGGACGACGGCGCAATTGACCGATATTTTGCGCGCGGTGACCTATACACCTGAGCCGGGCGAACTGCCCATCGGAGACTCGGGGAACACAGTGCTCGCCATCTTTGTGACCAATTCTGTCGGGTTAACGGCGCAAAATAATGCGTTGACGTTAAACATAACGAGCGTCAATAACCCGCCTGAAATTACGCTCCCACCGGGCATCCAGCCTTTTCTGATTCCGCCTGACGATCCCGTCCAGCCGTTTTTGGACGTGGGCTTGTCCAACGACGATACCAATAACGTCTTATTCACGCTGTCCATCGATGATACCGCGAAGGGAACGCTCACGAATCTTGGCGCATTCGCTTCAACGGGGCCCGGCGCTTTCGAAATGATTGGCCAGGTTGAAGACATCCTCGCTTCACTGACGAATATCGTCTACGTCCTCAACCCCGCTTTCCTGTTTCCGCCCGATGATCCCGGCGGCACGACCTTTACATTGAGCGCGCGCGATTTCGCCCTCCTGACCACCACCAAGACGATGTCCATTCAGGTGCAGGACGAACCACGCAATCATTTGGTCACCCGTTTACTCAATGACGGCTTACCCGGTTCGTTCACGTACGCGCTCGCCAATGCGGAAAACAACGATGTGATTACCTTTGCCCTGCCATCCTATCCCGCCGTCGTGCGGATGCCCGATCAAAGCCCGAAGGTGCTCAACAAGAATCTCACGATCAAGGGACCGGGCGCCAACTTGTTGACCATCAGTGGTGACAGCACGGGAGACGGTGTGCCCAATCGCCGCATCTTTAACGTTAACGCCCGTGTGGTGATCGAAGGCGTTACGCTTTCGCACGGCACCGGTGCCTTTGGTGGCGCGGTGCTGGTGCAGCAGGGTGGTTTCCTGACCCTGCGCAACGTAGCGGTTGTGCATTCAGTGGCCACACAATACGGCGGGGCCATTGACGTCGACGGGGGCCGATTGAATCTCTATAGCTGCTTTATCGGGCATAACCGTGCGGATGCGGCCACGGGGGTCAGCGGCGCGGGTGTCTCGGTGTACTCGGATCAGGAAGTATGGATTGTGAACACCACGTTTGCGGATAATCAGCAAGAGAACGAGACCGGCGATGGCGGTAGCGCCTTGGTGCTTCAAAACCGCACGCCAGGCACGCCGATGAATGTGCATCTGGTTCACAATACCTTTGCCGATAACGTGGATGCAGCCGAGCGTGCCAGTGCGGTCTTGAGCGTCGGTTTTGGTACCCGCATCCGACCGCTCAATTCCATCTTTGCGGACTTTTCAGAGCGTAATCTAAACGTAGCCGGGGCCGGCGAATTTGTTTCGGCGGGCGGTAATATCTGCGACGACAGCACCAAGGTGATCCTCACGCAACAGGGTCAAAGCGAAGAGGTCTGGCTATTGGATCACATCACCGATGAAACCGAAACGGATCCCGTACTTGCCCCGCTCAACCTGGCCGGGGACCCGACACCTTTCCATGCCCCGCTGGAGGGCAGCCCGGCCATCAACAAGGGCGTCGGCGGCCCCGTCTCTGAAGATCAGCGCGGCGTTTGGCGTCAAGGCGTGCCCGACACCGGCGCGATCGAATACAATGCGCTGCGTCGTCTGGTGATCAACGAGATCTACTTCGGCGACACCGAAACCAACTTTGTCGAAATCTATGTGCGGCGCGATTCCACGCCGATCAATCTGGCGCCCTACTCCTTGTTTGTGAACAACGTCCGCGTGCACGACTTCAATAGCAACATCGTGATTCGTGCCAACGACCTCTACAGCGAAGGGGATCATGCCCCCTCCCTGATTGAGCCGGGCGGTGGCATGGTGATTGCGTTCTCCGATACGCCGGTGACCTTGACCAGCTCC
>SLAD01000276.1 GCA_007126995.1 Kiritimatiellia bacterium
AATACGATGATAGAGGCGACTCGATAACTCGAAGGCGCGATGAGCGAGGGGATGACTGATGTCGCCGTCATCCGTGCGGATCCAGTCGATGCCCTCGCGGGCCGGATCAGGCATGGGCTCGGGGTAAAGATCCTCATCATCCTCGCTCTGCGTTTTTGCCTCCTCGAAAAGGCCGCGCTCGTCGGCGTCGAGCAGGTCTTCCAGATGATCCCAGCCCATCTCGCGCGCGACGATGCGCTCGCAATCCGGGTGATCATGATATTTCTCCAGCAGCTCACCGTAGCGGGCGGTGCGCTCGTCGGATTCCTTCAGCGATTTCTCCCACTCAAACTCGTCCATAGGCGTGTCGTCGATTTCATCTTCGATTTCATCCACGAACTCTTCCGCCGCGCTGGTAATACGATTCATGAAGTCGGCCATGCCGTCGGCGACTTGTTCCTGACGTTCCAGCTCATCGTCATCGGTCAGTGTCCAGGCCGGCTCGCCGTGCACCTGCGTTTTGAAAGAGGTCGCCTCGATCAGGACGCGGCCATTGCGTTGGCTGTACCATTCGAGGTAGAGCCCGTTGACGATCTTGAGGGCCTCGCGACCGCGGCTGATATCGCCGTCGAGCAGCTTGCGTGAAGCCGTTATGTCGCCCGCTGTGCCGTCCTGCTCTTCGGCCAGTAGCAGGGGCTCCGCTGGCCATTGCGGGTCGGGATTCTCGAAGGAGATGATGCGGCCGGCGAGATCGGCCATGGGCAGGCCATCCAGCATCAGCCGAATCGGGCGATCGGTACCGACCAAATAAACCTCGCCGGTGATGTGACCCTTGCATGAGGCGTCGAGCCAACCGCGCTGCACGTGAGCTGTAATGCGAAATGCCATCCGTTATCCGTTCACTAAACCTGTACAAGGTTAATCCCGCCATGACAGACTTCAAGGCTGAAAATGACCGGTTAGAGACCTCCCGCTTTTATTCGTGAACGATTCGCTCCCTTTGTCCGGAGTCGCAGAGCTCCGCCAGCTTGGCGCTCGCCGGATAGTGAAAGAGCACTTCCGAGAAAGGGATAACCCTGGGTGAGGCCAATAAAAGTGCAAAAAGGGGTTGATTGGCTGGGCGATATTTGTTTGGTTCATACCCTGTGTGTGAGTCATCCCTGAAGTGGTGGAGGGTTGGCGCCTCGCATTCGTAGTGAACTTTGGTTCACATACCGGCGTGCGTAAAAGGCGTGTGTCGGCCAAGTTGTTGTCCTTAAACAAGGAGGTCGTTAGGTGTCCCACGAAGTGGATCCGAAAGATGCCCAGGCGAAACGGAGTCTGGCGCAGAAGCTGAAGCAGGCGGAAAAAGCTGCTCGCGAAAAAGCGATTAAGCAGCGGGAACAGTTCCGCGGGCTTCAAATCCGCCCCACGGCCACCTTTTTCGATCATGCCGAATCCAAAGAGCCCGGCGAAGACAACTGGAACGGGTACGGATTCGATATCCATCCACACGTCACCTTCGCCTCCGTCGCCATCTTGGCCGTATTTATCGTTGTCACGCTGATGTTCCAGGCGCAGGCCTCGGCGGTGAGCGCTCAGGCGTTGGCCTGGATTTCCGGTTCCTTCGGTTGGTTCTTTATCTTGTCCGCGAACGTCTTCATTGGCGCCGCGCTCTTCTTCGCGTTTAGCCGGTTTGGCCGCATTCGGATTGGTGGCGCAAAGGCGCAGCCGGAGTTCACCAAACTCGCTTGGTTTGCCATGCTCCTGAGCGCGGGTATGGGGATCGGCCTGATGTTCTGGAGCGTCGGCGAACCGATGTTTCATTACGACTCACCCTCGCCCATGTTTAACGGCATAGCCCCGCACTCGTCGGAGGCGGCGCAAGCCGCTCTCGGTGTCACCTTTTTCCATTGGGGCGTTCACCCGTGGGCGATCTATGCCATCGTCGGCTTAGGACTGGCATTTTTTGCATATAATCGCGGCTTGCCGCTAACGATTCGATCCATCTTCTACCCCTTGTTGGGTAATCGCATTCACGGACATTGGGGCAACGTGATCGATATCCTTTCTGTGTTAGCGACGTTGATGGGGCTGGCCACCTCACTGGGGTTGGGCGTCCAACAGGTCAACGCCGGCCTGAACCATTTATTTGGCTTGGGGATCAGTCCCAACATGCAGGTAGCGCTGATTGCGGTTATTACCGGTGTGGCCACCATTTCGGTGATGGCGGGGTTGGACGGCGGCGTGAAACGGTTGAGCGAATGGAATATGGGACTGGCCGCTATTCTGGCGCTCTTCGTGCTGATCGTTGGGCCGACGGTCTACATATTAAGTGCCTTCACGGAAAGTTCGGGCTTCTATCTCGCCAACTTTGCCCAGCTCAGTCTCTGGACGGAGACCTTCAAAGATAGTAACTGGCAGGGTGCCTGGACCGTCTTCTATTGGGCGTGGTGGATTTCCTGGTCGCCGTTCGTGGGCATGTTTATCGCCCGTATTTCGAAAGGGCGCACGGTGCGTGAATTCATTTTGGGCGTGATGTTGGTCCCGACGATACTGTCCTTCTTCTGGATGTCGGTGTTCGGGGGCTCCGCGTTGTCACTGCAGGCCGCCGGAATTGGCGACATTGTCGGCGCCGTGCAGGAAAATGTGGCCACGGCCATGTTTACCATGTTTGAATACTTCCCCTTATCGTCCTTGCTTTCACTGATTGCGATCGTTTTGGTGACGATCTTCTTCATCACCTCCTCGGATTCCGGCTCGCTGGTGGTGGATCACTTGACCTCGGGCGGCAAGCTGGACTCGCCCGTCCCGCAGCGCGTATTCTGGTGCATCATGGAGGGCTTGGTGGCGGCGGTGCTGCTGCTGGGCGGCGGATTGGAGACCTTGCAGACGGCCGCGATTTCGACCGGCTTACCCTTTACCGTTGTCTTATTGCTAATCGTGTACGCCCTGTTTGTGGGGCTCAACCAAGAGCTTTACGTCGAGGATGCGGTGGCCGCAAAGCTTGAACGCGTACGCGAAGACCATCGCCTGGAAGAGGCTATCGCGGAAGCGACAGAAGAATTGAAGTCGGATTTGTCCTCGTGACGAACCGTGGAGTCGGCGGACTTACGAACGCCCGCGTGAGGGTTTCCGGGCCGTAAGTTCATTAAGGTTGCCGCGCGTTGGTTTGACGTGACGGCATAGGTAGAAACATAACGAAAGGAGACATTGTTATGATGTCAATGAAGCAAGTTCGGGGCGGCGCACTCGCTGCTGCACTGTTGATGATTCCGTGTAGCTCCGCTTGGGCCATAGAGGGCATCGAGTACGGGCCTGTAACGATTGGGGGCGCCATGCGCGTCAATTACGTGCTGGGCGATTACACCAAGGATGACTCAGGTGCTCCACAACGGGGCGGTAACGGAGGTGACTTCGAACTCGACACCTTTCGCGTAAATCTGGATGTACAACAAGACGAATGGCTCGCGAGCGCGGAGTATCGCTGGTATCAGGGCTACAACTTCCTGCACTCAGGCTATGTCGGCTATGAAGACGAAAAACATGGGCGTGTCGAAGCGGGCTTGAACCGGACGCCGTTCGGTGTGGGTCCGTTCGGTCCCGCCAATAGCTGGTTCTTCGATCAGCATTACTATGTCGGGCTTTCCGACAGCATGATGCTCGGTGTCAAGTACACGCGCGCCGTCGAGGACTGGACGTTCGATCTGGGATACTATCCGCAAGATATTGGTAATGGACAGGGCGCCTCCGACAAGAGTAGTCGCTATTCCTATACGATCGTTCGCGAAGATGTTGCCGATATTCCCGGCGTCTACGAGAACCGTCACCAAGTGAATGCCCGCGCTGTTTACTCGGCCGAGCCGCTGTCTACCGATTTCGGCATTTCCGCGCAATGGTCGCGTCTGGATGCGCGTGACGATCGCGCATCGAATTCGGATGCGTACGCGGTCAGCGTGCACAGCAGCACGACATTGGGCGCCGTTGGCCTGATGTTGCAACTGACCTCGTATCGCTACGATGCCGATTACCGCGCCGACGCGGATGGCGTGCGACCCACGAACGACCTCATCGTGATGGGTGCGTACGACTTAGCCTGGCCAGTCGCCAGCGAAGGGCTGATTCCTTCCGTGGCCCTGTCCTACACGATGGAGCCGAACATCAATTGGATCGATTCCATCACGTTCTATAACGATTACAGCGTCATCCTGAAGGACGGCGAGATCGATGGCCAAAGCTTCAACGACAGTCACTTGAATGTCACCGGTATGTCGATTGCGCGTAATGGCTGGTTCATCTATGTCGATTACGCCATCTCCAACGGCAACTACTTCGTGGGCAATCGCGATGACGATTATGGGTTTGGCGATGAAGGTCAATTCGCCAACGCCGCCGTCGGTGATTTTGGTGCCAACCAAAACGACAAGTGGAATGGCCGCTTTAACATCAACTTCGGCTACTACTTCTAAATTGACGGCTTAACATTCGGTGCGGATCTGCATCGGCGACGTTCGTTGCCGATGCAGGTCGCGCCTTTATTTACATGGATTGCGCGAACGCCAGGACCGTCGCGTGATCGAAACGTTAACCCAGGTGAAATATAATGGCAGACAAACAAACGGTCATTGAGGTGCGCGGCCTCTACAAGATATTCGGTCCGCACGCCTCTGAGGCCAAGAAACTGGCGGATAAACGCGTGCCGCGTCCCGAGATTTTGAAGAAGACCGGCTGCACGCCGGCCGTGGTCGACGCCGAGTTCTCCATTGCGCGGAGTGAAACCTTTGTGATTATGGGACTCTCGGGCAGCGGCAAGTCCACCCTGTTGCGATTACTCAATCGCTTGATTGAACCTACGTATGGCGAAGTCCTCTTGGACGGCGAGGATATCGCGCATCAAAGCGTCGCCGCGCTTCGCGAAATTCGACGCCGCAAATTCTCGATGGTCTTTCAGCATTTCGGCCTCCTGCCGCACCGCAATGTGATCGAAAACATCGGTTTCGGACTGGAGATTCAAGGCACACCACCGAAGCAGCGAACCGAAAAGGCCATGAAAGCGATTGAGGTCGTGGGCCTGGACGGCTACGCCAACAGCCGCATTAGTGAGCTGAGCGGTGGCATGCAGCAGCGTGTAGGACTGGCCCGCGCATTGGCGACGGACCCGGAAATTCTCCTCATGGACGAGGCCTTCAGTGCGCTTGACCCCTTGATCCGTAACCAGATGCAGGATGAGCTGATCGAGCTGCAGGCGCGGCTGCACAAGACCGTGGTCTTTATCACCCACGACCTCGATGAGGCGCTAAAGCTGGGTGATCGCATTGTCATTATGAAGGATGGGGTAATCGATCAAGTCGATACGCCGGAAGGCATTCTCACCAATCCGGCCACCGATTATGTGCGCACCTTTGTGGAAAATGTCGATCGCAGTAAAGTGCTGACGGCGGGCAGCATCATGCACAAAACCAATGTCGTTGCGAATCATAAGGATGGTCCGCAACAAGCCGTTCGCACCATGCAGAAGAACGATCATTCTTCGCTGTTCGTCGTGGACCAAGATCGCCGCTTCCTCGGTTTCGTGCGTATCGATGATGCGCTGGCGGAAGCAAAGAGGGGCGGACGTTCGCTGGAACCCATTCTGATTCGCGATACACCCACCGTGCCGACAACGGCCGCGCTGCGGGAGATTATCGCCTTGGCCGGTGAATCCAATTTGCCGGTTCCGGTCCTGCACGAAGATGGCCGTTTTGGTGGCATTGTCACACGAGCCGCGTTGTTGACCGCCTTATCCTCAGAAACGGAGGAGTCCTCATGATTTCGATACCGATTGGCCATTATTTTGAGTTGATGATTACGTGGATGACCGACAATTGGTCCGGTTTCTTCAATGCGGTGGAGCGACTTGTCGACACCCTGATCGATTTCTTTGAAATGGTATTCTCGTTCCCGCACCCCTTCGTGATGGTGGCGCTAATGGCCGCCTTGGCATGGTGGGCGACGGGCTGGCGGAAATATGGTTTGGCGCTCTTCACCGTGATTGGTTTTACTTTGATTATCGGGATGGGGCTCTGGTCCCGTACCATGCAGACACTGGCGCTCGTGTTGGTGTCAACCTTGATCGCCCTGTTCATCGGCATCCCGGTTGGCATTTGGGCCGGGCGCAACACCAAGGTGGAACGAGTCGTGCGGCCGATTCTGGACTTCATGCAGACCATGCCCGCCTTCGTTTACCTGATCCCGGCGGTCTTCTTCTTCTCCATCGGGAAGGTGCCGGGCGCGGTGGCCACCGTGGTTTTTGCGATGCCGCCGTGCGTTCGGTTGGCTACGCTGGGGTTGCGCCAGGTTCCGCACGATGTGATCGAAGCCTCTGATGCGTTCGGCTGCACGCCGATGCAGCAGCTCTTTAAGGTGCAGTTGCCGATGGCTTTGCCGAGCATCCTCGCGGGTGTGAATCAGACCATCATGCTGGCCTTGTCGATGGTCGTGATCGCGGCCTTGATTGGGGCCGGCGGCTTGGGCGGACAGGTCGTCCGCGGCATTACACAGTTGCGACTTGGCATGGGCTTTGAAAGCGGCATCGCCATCGTGATTTTGGCGATGTACCTGGACCGAATCACTCATG
>SLAD01000228.1 GCA_007126995.1 Kiritimatiellia bacterium
CGGGAAATTGCCCTTTCTGCGGCCGGATGGAAAATCACAGGTGTCGGTTGTATATGAAAACGGCAAGCCGTTGCGTGTCGATACGGTCGTGATCTCATCGCAGCATACGCCGGACGTAACCAACAAAGCCTTGCGCGAGGGCATCATCGAAGAGGTGGTGTTGCCGCAGGTCCCCAAGAAGATGATCGATAAGAAGACCCGTTTTCTGATCAATCCGACCGGTCGATTCGTCGTTGGCGGCCCGCAGGGTGATTGCGGGCTGACGGGCCGAAAGATCATCGTGGATACCTACGGCGGCATGGGACGCCACGGGGGTGGCGCATTTTCCGGCAAGGACCCCTCCAAAGTGGACCGTAGCGCAGCCTACATGGCGCGTTACGTCGCCAAGAATGTAATTTCCGCCGGGTTGGCAAGCCGTTGCGAAGTGCAGTTGGCCTACGCCATTGGCTTCCCGGAGCCGGTTTCTGTCTATGTCGATACCTTCGGGACCGGCAAATATCCGCATGAAAAAATTGAGCGGGCGATTCGCAAGGTCTTCGGGTTGAAGCCGGCCGAAATCGTCGCACAGCTCGATTTGCTGCGCCCCATCTACGAGGCCACTGCGGCATACGGCCATTTCGGCCGCACCAGCCAACTCGACTCGTTCACGTGGGAGAAGACGGACAAAGCCGACGCACTCGCGGCCGCGCTGTAAGCTGATCCAACTGATAATGAGCGGCAGACGGCGGCGCATGCGTCGCCGCGCTGCCCGGTACAGGAGTACTGACATTGAGCACCATGCGCACACATACATGTGGAGAACTGAGCAAAGCACAGCTTGACCAGCGAGTGAAGCTGTGTGGTTGGGTGGATACCGTGCGCGACCATGGTGGCGTCATCTTCATCGATCTGCGGGATCGGTATGGTCTGACGCAAATCATTTTTGATCCCAACGATTCGCGCGAAGCATGGGACCTCGCCCAGTCGACGCGGGGCGAGTACGTCATTCAAGCCGAGGGCACCGTAGAAGCGCGGCCAGCCGAAATGGCGAATCCCCGACTCGCGACAGGTGAGATTGAAGTGCGTTGTGACCGCATTCGTATCCTGAACAAGAGCCGGACACTGCCATTCCCGTTGGAAGGCAAGGACGCGGAGAAGGTCAGTGAAGACCTTCGTTTGACGTACCGTTATCTGGATTTACGGCGCAGCCCAATGCAGGAAAACATGCGGATTCGTCATCGCATGTCGCAAGCCGTTCGCAACTATTTGGACCAAGCGGATTTTACCGAGGTCGAAACCCCGATCCTGACCAAGAGCACGCCGGAGGGCGCGCGCGATTATCTTGTGCCCAGCCGCGTCGTGCCAGGCTCCTTCTACGCGCTACCCCAAGCCCCGCAACAGTACAAGCAGTTGCTGATGATGGCCGGTGTAGATCGCTATTTCCAGATCGCCCGCTGTTTCCGGGACGAGGATTTGCGCGCTGACCGCCAACCCGAATTCACCCAAGTGGACATCGAGATGTCCTTCATCACGCCGGAAGACATCTACGCGTTGATCGATGGCCTGATCGCCGATGTCATGAAAGCGGTCGGGAAGGGCGACATCCAAACGCCGATTCCTCGCTTGTCCTACGAAGATGCCATGAACCGGTACGGCAGCGACAAACCGGATGTGCGGTTCGGCATGGAGCTGGTCGAGCTGTCGGACATTTTCGAAGAAACCGAATTCAAGGTGTTCCGCCAAGTCGTGGGGCAGGGCGGCGCGGTCAAAGCCGTCAATGCCAAGGGCCTTGGCGGTGTGCCGATTCGGGTCATGGATGAGTGGACCGCCGTCGCCAAGGAATGGGGACTCGGCGGACTCGCCTACATCCGCGCCCAGGATGACGGCGAGTGGAAATCTCCCATCATCAAATTCTTCAGTGACACCGAAAAGGAGCAGTTGAAGGAACGGCTCGCGATTGAGCCCGGCGATCTGGTCTTCTTCGCGGCGGATCAGCGCGAAGTCGCCAACAAGGCGCTGGGCCATCTACGTCTCTTGGCCGGTGAAATGGCCGGGGTGATCGACGACGATCAATTTGCCTTCACGTGGGTCACGGACTTTCCGCTATTCGAAGTGGGCGAGGGAGGCCGCCTGATCTCCGTTCACCATCCCTTCACCGCCGCGCACCCAGAGGATCTCGCGCTGCTCGAAACGGAGCCGGGCCGCATGCGGGCGCAGGCGTATGACATCGTCATGAACGGGGTGGAACTGGGCGGTGGCAGCATCCGAATCCACGATCCCGAAGTCCAATCGCGCATTTTCGAAGCCCTGCGACTGCCCAAGGAAGAGATTGAAGATCGCTTTGGTCACCTCATCCGCGCCTTGTCATTTGGCGCACCGCCGCACGGCGGCATCGCGCTGGGCTTTGATCGTTTTGTCATGATGGTGGCCGGAGAGGATAGTATTCGTGATGTCATTGCCTTCCCGAAAACCCAAAAGGCGATGGATCTGATGATGAATGCGCCCGCCACCGTCGACGCGAAACAGTTGCGCGACGTCCACATCAAGCTTGATCTGATCGAGTCTTGAGCGAAGCTTTGGTGCTGGCAATCACCTGCAGCGGGCGACCAAGCTGAATGGAACGCATGGAATCGATGAAATACATTAGCACACGGGGCGAGACACCGCCGATGGGGTTTCAGGACGCCGTAATGACCGGCTTGGCGCCCGACGGCGGCCTCTTGATCCCGGAATCGATCCCCGATGTCCGTGATCAGTTGGATTATTGGGCGACGCTGTCCTATCAGGATGTCACGTTTGAGGTTCTGCGCCTGTTTGTCGACCTGCCCGACGAGGATTTGCGCACGCTGATCCACGACAGTTACGCGGCCTTTGTGCACGAAGAAATTGCGCCGGCAGTCCCGGTCGGCGACATCGAAATCCTCGAATTGTTTCATGGCCCCACCTTGGCCTTCAAAGACATCGCCTTGCAGTTTCTGGGCAATTTCTTCGAATACACCTTGGAGCACCGGGATCAGTACCTCAATATTCTGGCGGCGACCAGCGGCGACACCGGCAGCGCCGCCATCCACGGCGTGCGCGGCAAGGATCGCATCAACATTTTCGTCATGCATCCCAAAGGCCGTGTGGCCCCGCTACAAGAGCGGCAAATGACCACGGTGCTCGACGACAATGTCTTCAATCTGGCCGTGGACGGGACCTTCGATGATTGCCAGCGCATCATGAAGACGCTGTTCTGCGATTTGCCGTTCAAGGCTGAGTACGGGCTCGGAGCGGTGAATTCAGTCAATTGGGCGCGCGTGCTGGCGCAGATCGTCTATTACTTTTCCGCCGGGCTGTACGTCATGACCCAGCGCCAAGTGCCCCATATCCGTTTCGCGGTACCGACGGGCAATTTCGGCGACATCTTGGCCGGCTATTACGCTGCCCGAATGGGATTGCCCATCAGCAAGTTGGTGCTGGCAACGAACGAGAACGACATCCTCTCGCGGTTCTTCTGCAAGGGCGAATACAGTTTGGGCAATGTGGTCCCCACCATCAGCCCCTCCATGGATATTCAGGTGGCCAGTAATTTCGAGCGTTACCTTTATTACAAGGTGGATGAGTCGCCGGAAGCGCTGCGCGGATTGATCCGATCATTCGAGGAGACCGGGCGTCTCCAACTCCCGGTCGCGGACGGCGAGGAGGTGGATCCGCTGTTCGCCGCCGGTGTCGGCAACACGGAACAGACCTTGGCCACGATTCGACGCTATCATGAAACATACGGTTATCTCCTCGATCCGCATACGGCTGTTGGCATCGCCGTCGGTGAGCCGTTTCACCAGAAGGATGAGCCGCTGATTGCGCTGGCCACCGCCCATCCCGCCAAGTTCAGTCAGGCCATTCTGGATGCAACGGGCGAGGACTTGGCGTATCATGAATACCTCGAGGCGCTACGTGACGCCCCGACCCGTTGCGATGAAGTGGCGAATGAAGTCGCCGCAGTGCGAACGTATATTGAAGAGCACGTCAAACCCGTTTAGTTGGCGGCAGTAAGCAGGACGACCATGGAACATCAGGCACAAGAAGAAACGCAACTCGACACCAACACCCTCCGTGAGCAGCGGCTTGCGAATATGCGCGAGCTGGAAGCGATGGGCTATACCCCGTTCGGTGGCGGCTACGAGCGCACAGGGCGCATGTGCGACATCCGCGAAACCTTCGCGGAAGGCAATTCCGCGCGTATCGCCGGCCGGATCGTGGCGTTCCGCGAGATGGGCAAAAGCGTCTTCGTGCACCTACAGGACGCCACCGGCAGATTTCAGATCTATGTCCGCAAGGATGCAGTCGGCGAAGACGCTTTCAAAGCCTTCAAGTGCCTCGATCTGGGCGACCACATTGGCGCGGAAGGCGAATTGTTCGTCACCAAGATGGGCGAGCCGACCCTGAAAGTCGCCAACTGGACCTTGCTGTCGAAGGCGCTCCTGCCCTTACCGGCCAAGTGGCACGGCTTGCAGGATGTCGAAATCCGCTATCGCCAACGCTATCTCGATTTTATCGCGAATCCGGACGTCTGTACCGTCTTCCGCCAGCGCTCACGGGCGGTCAAAGCGATCCGCGATTTCCTCTATGCCCGCGACTATCTGGAAGTCGAAACGCCCATGATGCAGGCAATGCCGGGCGGCGCTGCCGCAACGCCCTTCAAGACGCACTACGGCGCGTTGAACGCCACCATGTATCTGCGCATTGCACCGGAACTGTATCTCAAGCGAATGTTGGTGGGCGGCTACGACCGGGTCTTCGAGTTGAACCGCAATTTCCGCAACGAAGGGCTGAGCCGGTTCCACAATCCGGAATTCACCATGCTGGAGATCTACGAGGCCTTTGGCAACGTGCGCACCATGATGACCCTCGTGACGGAGCTCATTACCGATGTCGCCCAAACCGTATACGGCAAACTCGTATTTGGCGAAGGGGCCCAGGCGATCGACCTGACTGCGCCCTGGCGCGAGGTGCCGTACCGCGACTTGATCCGGGAACGGGCGGGCGAGGACTGGTACGAGTTGGATCGATTGGCGATGGCTCAGCGCGCAACTGAATTGGGCGTGCAGGTGGCGCCAGATTGGGACGAGACCGAGATTGGGCAGGAGGTATTCGAAAAGCTGATTGAGAAGACGCTGCAGAACCCCACCTTCGTGACCCGCCTGCCCAAGGATTTAGTGCCCTTGGCGAAGACGTGCGTCGATGATCCCGAATCCGTTGATGTGTTCGAATTGATCATCGGCGGACGCGAAATCGCGCCGGGCTACGAGGAGTTGAATGATCCGCTGGAGCAGCGCCGCCGCTTTGAGCAGCAAGCGAATGGCGATCCGAGCAAGGTCGATGAGGATTTCCTGCTCGCCCTCGAGCATGGCATGCCGCCGGCTGGCGGTATGGGCATCGGCATTGACCGGCTGATCATGATCTTGTCCGAAGTGGAAGCGATCCGGGATGTGATCCTGTTCCCGCAGTTAAAGTTGAAAGCATGAACCTGCCGTTTTCACTTTTTCTCGCGCTCAAATACCTAAAACCGAAACGCACCTTTGTATCGGTCATCACCGTTATCTCGATCCTCGGCGTCATGCTCGGGGTAGCGGTGCTGATCATCGTCCTATCCGTCATGAGTGGTTTCGACCACATGTGGCGCGACAAGATCTTAAGTTTCAATGCCCACATCACCGTTTCCGGGTTCCGTACGCTGACTGACGAGGACGCGCTGATCGAGCGCATCGAAAGCGTGCCGGGCGTGCGGGGCGCTGCGCCTTACGTCGAGGGCTTGGTGTTCCTGCAGCATCGCGACCAAATCTTTACCCCGTTATTGCGCGGCATCCACCCGGACTACGAGGATCGGGTGAGCCGCGTGCCCGAACACGTCACCGTCGGATCTTTTGATATCGAGTACGACGAATTGGTAATGGGCCGCGATCTGGCCGCCCAGATGGGCGTGCGCATCGGTGACCAGATTTTGGTCTATTCGCCGCAGAGTTTCGTTTCGCCGGACGAGATTCGCTTGCCGGAAGAGTTGACCCTGATCGGCATCTACGAGTTGGGCATGTGGGATTTCGACATGGGATACACCTTGACCTCCATCGGCATGGCCCGTGAATTGTATGGCATGGAGTACGGCGTGCACGGCATACAGGTCATGACCGATGACCCGTATCGCGCCCATTTAGTGGCCGAGTTGCTCAAGGCGGAGTTGGGTCCCGACTTCACCGTGCGCACCTGGATGGAACTGAATCGACAATTGTTCGCCGCCTTGCGGGTGGAAAAGAATTTAATGATGCTGGTACTGTCGTTTATCGTTTTGGTGGCCGCCTTTTGCATTGCCGGCACCCTGCTGACCGTCGTCATTCAAAAAACCCGTGAAATCGGCGTGCTACGCGCCATTGGCATGGGACGCTGGCTGGTCGCGCGTGTTTTCATGCTGCAGGGGCTGGTCATCGGCGTGCTGGGAACCGTCTGCGGGACGCTTGCGGGGCTGCTGGTCATCCACTATCGCAACCATCTGGCCGACCTGTTGGGCAGAATGATGGGGGTGGAGGTGTTTCCCAAAGAACTCTACCATTTGAC
>SLAD01000346.1 GCA_007126995.1 Kiritimatiellia bacterium
ACAGCTCGCCGCATACAATCGAGTAGTGTGGTTCCTTGAGTGGCGTGCGGGAATGTATGCCTAGGTAGTCTAGTGTTGCTGCGTGGCGGCAGGTTCTATTGCGTGGGCGTTGGTCTGCTATGAGTAGGCCTTCATTGTCCGGCACTAGTGAACATGTCTTGCCAGTTAGTTGAGTTATGCCTTCCATAGAGCTAATTTTGATGGTGAAGTCATGCTTACGGTAACGTGCCGTCCCGTGTAGGCGTGCGGCAAACCTGAATATGGGCCACTTACCATCGCTCTCGATCATACGATTGTACTTCTGTGCGATATCTAGCATCGACATTCACCACCGAACATATACATGGTGTTATTGTAGAGCATACAAATGTCATAAGTGCCATTGAATTCCTTACAGAACCGCACTGGCACTGAGCGTATCGAGCCTGGTGTACCATCATGACTGGGCACGTATACGTAGTAGTATTCAACGTCATAGCTGAATACAGGGTAGACACCCGTAATATTCGGGGCACTCACTGTGACCCTTGACTGTTCAATGGCGGTGAAGCGGAAGTAGTCCATCACCACTGACGGTATCTTACTCGTAGAGTAATGACACTTGGGGCAGCTTACAAATAGCTTTGTGCGTCGTGATGATGGCCTACATGGAGACTGGAGTGGTACATCTCCCTTACATTTCGGACAGACGATGGGTGCCGTTGAGAACTCCTGATAGTGTTGGAACGCCCGATCCATCATGGATATTCTGGATGGCTCCATTGGGTTACACCCCCGATCTATTACATTGTAACACGCTGTAAGCCAGCATGTCAAGCATCTTCCAAGGCTTTCATCACTTTCTGTAGGTCCTGCCAGGCCTCAAGGTTAAGCGCCTTATCACTGCGTCTTAGGAGGAAGGCCGGGTGGTAGATAGCCATACACTTGGCGCCGTAGGATTCATACCACTTACCACGGTTAGCACTAATCTTGAAGTCGGGCTCAATGATAGTCCTTGCAGCCGGAGAACCCAGGCATACGATGACCTTCGGTTTAACAATCTCAATCTCACGCTGTAGGTAGCTCAGGCACTTGCCCACTTCCGTAATATGTGGGTCACGGTTGTCCGGTGGGCGGCATTTAACAATGTTCGCAATATAGATGGACTCACGTGCCCAGCCAGCAGCTGTAATCATCTTATTCAGTAACTCTCCAGCTTTACCCACGAAGGGTCTGCCCATAGCATCTTCGGTCTGTCCTGGGGCTTCACCAATGAACATAAGGTCCGCTTGGATATTGCCCTCGGAGGGTACAGCTTGGGTACGATTCTCATGCAGAGGGCACTGCGTGCACTGTCTAATATCCTGATTCATGAATGCCGTAGTAAGGGCTGGATACCAGGGTTTATCCTCAGCTGATTCTGATATATATGCAATGCGATAGGCATCGCTATATGCAAGTCCTAGCCCTTCGACTAGCTCTTGTATAGCTGTCGTGTCCTTGTTAGCTACGGCCCTTAGGAAACGTTCGTGTGTCTGTGTCATTCCTTCTTCACCCTCCCGTTAAGTTCTTTAACTATAACGTCGATAGGGACGTTAAGTGCATTGGATACTTGCTCGATGTAACTGTACCGCTCAGCGGTGTTAGTAATATGACCTAGTACGTCAGCCAGCTCCGCATATACTTGCTCGGCGGCTTCATTAACCGTGGACTTATACCTGAGTAGGGCTTCACTGACCAGGTACTGCCCCGCCAGGTAGGATGACTCATTAACGTGTTCCACGAGGGACTCACCCATGTACCTAGCCATGTCGTCCGGATCCATACCATCCCTAGCCTTGATAACCTTCACCAGTGAGTTCTTCTTGCGTAACCGTTCAATGGACTTAGCGATGGCTTTAATCCCTGCGCCGTCCCCGTCCATGAATAATACTACCGTATTTGTATATCTACGGATGAGGTCAACCTGCTGGTCTGAGATATGGGTACCCATAATACCTACGGCGGGTAGTCCAATCTTCTGAAGGGCGATGACGTCGAAGTATCCCTCAACCAATACGGCGTATCCAAACTCCTGTATACGACGCTTGACCATATGCAATCCATATAGTTGATGACTCTTCTTGAATATAGGACTGTCCTCGGAGTTGCGATACTTACGGTCAGCCTCTGGGTCTAGCATACGATGTGCCAGCCCTGACGGACGCCCACGGTCGTCAAGGATGCCAAATACAATGGAGTATCCCGTCTGCGGGTTATCATCACGAGGCACGTACCCTAGACGATAGGTATCAATGTCCTTGTCAGTAATACCACGGGAGGCAAGATATTGCATCGCTTCCTTGTTCTTCTTAAGCTGGGAGTAGTAGAGACGATTGTGGCGAGCAATATCCTGGCGTAGATTATGAGCCTCAATCATCGCCTCGGACTTAGGGATATTCTCGGGGTCAATTCCTGCGAAGTCAGCTAGGTATTCCACAATCTCCGGGAATGACCAGCCTTCCTTATCTGCCAGGAGGGCGAAGACATCACCGCCAGCGCCACACCCAAAGCAGAAGTAAGTCTGTGTGGCTGGATACACCATCATGCTAGGCTGGTGTTCGTTATGCACAATACATTGCCCGGCATAGTTGCCACTACGTGGATATAGATTCGTGTAAGTTTCAATGACTTCCTTAATGTTAACCTTGGATTTAAGGTCCTTGATGAATTCATCGGGAAACATCAGTATGCCCTCCCTGCACAAGTTGGTAACGCTTGCTCTTATCCGGAGCGATGAAGTACAAGCGTGCAATGTTAGTCCCCTGTTGTATCTTCTGTGGTCTTGCCTTATGGTTCGTGATAGTAAGGCTAATCTCGCCACTATCCCCGATGACCATAGGCATAACCATGAGTCCCTTACGGGCTAGTGTTGATGTGCCAATGATATGTGCTTCGACATGCTTAGGCTTATTATAGATGTAACCCACGCTGATGGTCAAGGTGCCCATAATACCCACGGTATGGTCTTGGGTAGTCTGTACATCATACCTTGCTGGACCTACCTGCTGTAGGTTGCCGGTATTAATGACTTGTACCTTGGGTCGCTGAGGCATAAGCCTGCGTACCGTGCGTATATTCCTGGTATCAATCCTAAGTCTACCTTCCTTGTCCCTGCGTAGGAACATATCACCGACCGCTGCAATGGCAGCCACGCCAGCAAACTTTATAGACTTTACGAGTACAGCTCTCTCCATTCTGATATCACCGTCCTTTCATGCTTAAGATTACCAGGGATTTCCCGTAGGAAACGGGATGCACCGTAGGTTCGGAACACACCGGGTCTGCTGATAATGAGTAATGTCTTCTTCGCTCGTGTCATCGCTACATAGAATAGTCTGCGCTCTTCCTCAACCGCCTCTGCATTATGCATATGGCGATGATGAGGGAATAGCCCATCCTCAGCCCCAGCAATAATCACATGGTCGAATTCTAGACCCTTAGCTGTATGCACGGTCATAAGTAATACCTTAGACCTCTCAGACATACCATCTACGTCGGACATAAGTTGGGCATCTTCGAGGAATGCATCAAGGGTTCTATACCCAGCGGCTATCTGCCTTAGCATACTAATATTCTGTTTCATGCTGCTGGATACACTGGAGTCCATGCAGTCTAGGTATACGGCATAGCCTGTGACATTCATAATGATATTGATAATTAGGTCTGGGGATAGTCCTTGTGACCGAGTGACCAACTCCTCAACCATAGTGACCAAGCTCTGTATTGCATTCAAGCTACGAGTGCCAAGGTCTGTCTGATCAGCCGTGCGGGCAGCTCCTATCAATGTACGCTTATGGGTCTTAGCATGTGCTTGTAGGGTACGTAGAGTCTTCTTGCCAATGCCCCTTGGCGGGGTATTAATGATACGTTCTAGGGCAATGGAGTTAGCCTGATTATGGATAATATGCATATAGGCTAGGATGTCGCGGATCTCCTTGCGTTCATAGAACTGTGTATTAGCTACAATCTCGTGGGGTACACCATGACGAGATAAGGCTAGTCCAATCTCAGCACCCTGAATATTAGTACGGTAGAGGATAGCTGTCTGTCCGTCCTCGGGTATGTGAGTGGCGATATACTCTGCTTCTGCTTCCGTGTCGGAGCAGCGTTTGGTATGAATGGGAGGGCCGTCAGGAGCCTCTGTATCTAGCCTCTTCTCATACGGGTCAGGGTTATTCGCAATGAGGCAATTCGATGCATTCAGGATATTACCACTAGACCTATAGTTCCTCTCCAGCTTGACGATCTCAGTGCCTGGATAGTCCTGCTCAAACTCTAGTGTATGTGCCAGGTCAGTCCCTCTGAACTTATAGATACTCTGTGAGGGGTCACCTACGGCGAATACATTCATGCTAGGGCTAGCTAGCTGAATGGTCAACTCACGCTGGGCAAGGTTAATATCCTGATACTCGTCAACGAGTACTGCCTGGAAATCCATGGTCAATCCATTATGCATAGCCTGCACGGCTCGTAGGATGAGGTCGTCGAAGTCTAACCCGCGCATCCTTTGTATCTTCTCCTCGTATAACTCATAAAGCTGTAGTATCTCCTGGTCATAGGAGGATGTTGCTGTCGCCTCAGCTATGGATACAGTGATGAGATTACTCTTCAATGAACTGATGCGTCTAACTACGGCAGCTGGCTTATGATAGTTCTCCATGTCTAGCTCATGCACACACTGCTTAGCAAGCTTAGTACTATCAGACTTATCAAGGATGGAGAACCTCTGGAATTCATCAGGTAGGTGGCGTCTAAGTATCTTTACGCATAAGCTGTGAAATGTCCCAATCCAGAGTGGACGTATGGACCTGCCTAGTATCTTGGCAATCCTCTCCCTCATCTCATTCGCTGCCTTATTAGTGAAGGTGGCTACGAATATCTGGCGTTCCGGTATGCCTTGCTCGATAAGCCAAGCTACTCTATGGGTTAAAACAGCGGTCTTCCCAGTGCCAGCTCCAGCTACCACAAGGGTAGGCTGGAAGGGTCGGGTGACCGCGTAGTGTTGTCTAGTATTCAGTTGGTTCACGCGATCACCGTCCTAGTCTGTCAATGAGCTTAGTCTTAATCTCCTCCTGTAGTGCCTCGGATTCCGTGATTCCTGCGATGACGTTCGCTTCACCATGCCACTTATGTTCAATCCCTTCATCATCTACGTATTTATATCGACCAGCTGCGCCCTTCTCGATGATTCCGGCCATTGTGCCTACGGTGACGAGTTCGTGTATACGGTCGATCCCAACGCCATACCGTAGCAGGAAGTTACCACGTTTGTAGGGCGTGCCCGTCTTGTTCTTCACGACGTAACACTTAACCTCATGACCGATACGGTTCTTCTGGTCGTCCGTAATGTACTCACCACGTCGCAAATCAATACGTACGGATGAGTAGAATTTGAGTGCACGACCACCCGGCGTAACCTCAGGGTTGCCCCAGGTGATACCAATCTTCTCACGAATTTGGTTGATGAAGATGACCGTGCAGTTATTCCGTGCACACGAAGATGTTAGTTTACGTAATGCCTTGCTCATCATACGTCCATGTAGTCCCATATGCTGTGCTGACATATCCGCATCTGCTTCAGCCTCAGGCAGTAAGGCTGCGATAGAGTCGAGAATGACCACACCGACAATCCCAGTCTTAACTAGCTTATCGGTGATTTCCAGTGCCTGCTCCCCTGTATCCGGCTGGGAGATAACCATCTTCTCAATGTCTACTCCATAGCTGGCTGCCAGGTTCTTATCCAGGGCATGTTCCACATCAACCAGGGCTGCAACACGTCCCATCTTCTGTACCTCGGCTGCTACATACAATGCTACGGTAGTCTTGCCCGAGGCTTCCGGACCGAATATCTCTACGGTACGACCTAGGGGGATGCCGCCCATGAGTGCCTGGTCCAGTGTGATGCTGCCCGTGGATACCCGCTTAATATCATGGTTAGCGGTATCTGAACCTAGGAGCATCACTGACTCTTCCCCCAAGTCCTTATTAATTAGAGCGATAGCCTTGCTAATCGCATCCATATCCATTATCTTCCCTCCATTGAGAAAGTAGTGGAGGAGAGACATAGGTAGTCTCCCCCCTTGATCATGAGGCTTAGTCCACTATCTTTGTCTGTAGTTTAGGTTCCACGACGGAGTAGCTAGTGTAGGATACAGCTTGTTGAAGATCCTGCAGTACCTCTTGTATAAGTTTGTGCTTTGCTTCAGCTATTGCGATGGCTTGTCGTCCCTCCGTAGACTCCGCATCACTGGCATAATGCGCATCGCGCAACTCCCTAGAGATGTGGTTCTCTCTAAGCTTTACTCGTTCCAATACCTGCTTCTCGCTGAAAGATCTGCGGACACGTTGAGCCCTCTGGAGGACATAGTCACCCAGATTAATGCTCAGCTGTGTCGTCTGCATCCCGCTAGCCTCGTGGTCAGAAGTGGACCTGGATATCCGTTGGTCGTCCTTAGTGCTCTCCAACTTGTGCTCTAGGGCTGACTTGTGATGCTTGACAACGTCGGACCACTCTGAGTACTGAGCCTGAGCGTACAGAAGATCC
>SLAD01000392.1 GCA_007126995.1 Kiritimatiellia bacterium
CGCTGGCGGTTGATTATGAAAATGGATTTCTCTATTTCTCGGACGGGATGGAGACTGAACCCGGGGACACGGTGTTGATGAGGGCGAATCTTGATGGGACGGGCGCAGTTCAGGTTTGGGCGGCTCCGCTTTCCTATGGCTTCATCCGCCGGATCGAATTGGACGCGGATAACGGCGTGATTTATGTGCTTTTGAAGGATCATGTGAATGCGCCCGCTGATCGCGCTATCGCCCGAGTTAATACCGATGGATCCGATTTTCAGATTCTTCGTGAACTTCCATATTCGTTGTATGGTGGGGTCGAAGGCTTCACGGTATCTATCGCACCCTGATTGCATCGATTGGCAAGCATCCCGTCGCATGCATCTAGCAGGAGAAGAATGAGAAAGGCCTGGATAGCGCTGACATTGTTGCTGGCTCTTCTGTGCCGCGTAAGCGCCAGTGCTCAATCGGACCATACTTATTTCTACACAGCGCCATTCACGCTGGATACGCGCAGCCCGGGCGGTTCCTTAACTGAAGTCTTTACGTTGGACACACGGGATATCAATCCGGGCACGCTGACGGAATTGTTCACGCTGGATACACGCGCCGAGTTGCTGCCTTACACGTCCGTATTCACCCTGGATACACGCGATTCGGACACGTTGCAGGTGCCGCAGGAGGTGACCCTGCGCCCTGAGGAGTTGACCGTCATGCGGGTTTCCTGGTCATACCAGGGCACTCCAGAAGGTTTTGTCGTGGAGCGACGGGCTCCGTTGGGCGAGTGGCACGCGGTTGAGCTGGGCGGCGGAGAGCGCCGGCATTGGTTCGACCGGACGATACGGCCGGCCGCCTTCTACGAGTATCGAGTGGCCGCCATGCTTGGCCCGCATCTTTGGTCGGACTACAGTGACATTGCCTACATCCAGGCTCCGTCGATGCCGGCGCCGCCGACCGATCTGACGGTGGTGTGGTCCGAAGATCTTTCAGCAGCGATATTGGAATGGCAGGATCAGTCCCACAACGAGACCGGATTCGATCTCTGGCGAAAGACAGGCCTGACAGGGACCTGGGCCAGCCACGCCACAATCCCGTCCAATACGACCACGTTTATCGACAGCGAGACAGCTCCCTCAACGCTGTACACATACAAGATCCGCGCCTTCAATGCATGGGGGGCGTCGGCCTTCTCACCCGAAGTCACGCTGACGACTCCGGGAGCCGGCACGGGTTGTGGCTGGGAGCTGATTGTCGAGGATGCTGCGGTTGACTTTGACGGCCGGTCGCTGGATCTCGCTGCGGTTAATACGGTGCATGCCGGGGCGGCAGGAGGAGGCGGCTTGGTCGCGACGTTGCGTAGTCCGCCGGGTAACCCGCATCCGACGAGGGTCGTCCTGGGATTCCGGGACCAACAGGGGCGCGCAGCGGCACAGCCTGTGGAAATTATGGAATTCTATCGGCATCCGGGTTGCCCCGGCCAGACGTACACGGCTCGCATACCGGAGGACTTCCGCGCCCCGGAGGAGGGGGAATACACGTTGTGGCTCGAAATGGTTATGGCGAACCGGGATCCCGTCCGGGCCTTTCTCACAGAACGCCACACGCAGGAGTCTCCCATGCGCAAGCGCGTGGTCGAGGTTGACGCCGTCGAATCCGATGCCGCGTTGATGTCCTTGTGGGTTGCTGATGTGCAGGGCATTCCGCAAACGGACGTTTCGATGCCATTATACCTGTCGTCTCCAGCGGGTGTTCAGGCGACCGAGTTCTCCCTCGCAATAGCGGAGGGCTTGAGCCTGGAGGGCATAGAGGCGGGACCAGATGCGCAGGCGGCCATGGTGGACTGGAGTGTAGACGAAGGAGTGGCTGTTCGGATGGAAATGCCGCTGGTACAGCCGTTGCCGGGTGGCACCAAGCATGTGCTGACGCTGTGGGTGACGATGGAAGAGGAAGGGCTGTATGAAGTCGCGTTTGCCGATGAACCGGTTGCGCGCACGATTGTCGGGGCCGGACTCTCTGTAGCGGACTTGTCCTGGCGGACCGGAATGTTGACAGCGGCCGCCTCCACGTTGGCGGGCGATATTTATCCTCGCCCGTACGGAGATGGCGTGGTGGATGATGCGGACGCTGATCTGGCCCTGCTTTTTGTGCTCGGCGTGATTGATTTACCAAAGCGTGATTCGGAATTCCGTCGTCTCGATGTGGCGCCGCTTGCGGACTGTGGAGACGGTGTCGTAGATATGGCCGACTATCAAGTCATTCAGCTACTTGCGTCTGGCGTTCTCGATAAGCGGCAGGTGTGCGATGCTCCGGCGGAACTGGATCCCGGCATCCTGCCTTTCGCCATGGGTGAGTTGGTGGGGCATGCAAGAACGTTGTCCCTTGGATTGCCGGGAACAGCTAACCGGGGCGAACCATTTAGCGTGGACATACAACTGGATGCCGTTGGCGATGAACATGGGCTGTCAGTAACGCTCGCGTATGATCCGGACGTGATTTCCCCGAAGGATTTGACCTTGGCCCCGGGACTTGCCGGGGCGCGCTATTTGTCCAACTTCGAGGAGCTTGCTGAGGGTGTGGTCTCCTTCGGCCTGATCCTTCAGGATGGTGAAAGCTTTGTGGAGGGTTTCAGCACGCTGGCGACGCTCGAGTTCCGGGCCTTGGCCGGGAGCGGGGATACGAGCACAGCAATTGAGTTCGTCCATAAACCGGCACCCACTTCGATCACGGGCATAGACGGGGCGCCCTTACCGATTCTGCTTATGGATGCGACGCTGGGAATACGAGATGATCGGGTTACGGCCAATGCGCCGATCGCGCCTGCTTGGGCAGAAGCGGAGGCCGTTTCAGAGGGCGAAATCCGATTGTCTTGGAGTCCCGCTCAGTGGGCGACGGGTTATGTTATTCGTCGGCGCATTGCCGGGGAAGCAGACTGGAGCCTGCTCACCGAGCTGGACCTGCACCGGACGGCCTATCTGGACAAGGGGCTGCCACCAGACACATGGGTCGACTACTTGTTGGCGGCGGTCAACCCGAACGGCGAGGAGTCGGAGGCGATCCGCTTACGCGAAAAGACATGGAGCGCGTTGGAGGCATGGCGGTTCCATTGGTTCGGGCAGATCGAAAATGAAGGCATTGCCGCTGATGCCGCCGACCCGGATGGGGATGGCATACCCAATCGGCTGGAGTATGAATTAGGGCTGAACCCGCTGGAGCCGCTCGACTCATGGATGTCAACGCGACAGGAAGAAGTATTCGGTGGACGGTCCAGCGTGACGCTTCGCCACCGAGTCGCCAAAGATGCCCCGCTGAATTTCAGTTTCGAAGTGTCGAATGATTTGCTGGACCCCGATTCATGGAGGATGCTGGAGTTGCCAGCGGTCAGTCAGGATGAGCTGGATTCTGGTATCGAGATTCGGCGGGTTTTGCCTATGCCGACCGCCACGAATCGGGCGATCTACATCCGCATGCGCGCCGACTAGTTTCAGCACAGTGTCCACGCTTGACGCCCCGTTGCTCACCTTGACACCCTTGGGCCTGCGCCACATATTCAATGTCCCATGATTGATCAGCTTTCAGCGAAACATCCGTCTTCGCCCGGCCGCGTCGCCGTTGGTATGAGTGGCGGCTTGGACAGTTCGGTCGTGGCCTCGATCCTGAAGGAGGCGGGTCACGAGGTGATCGGTTTGACCCTACATATGTTTAAGGAGGGATCGCGCTGCTGTTCCTTGGAAGATGTACAGCGGGCGCAACGGGTATGCGAAGCAATCGGTATTCGCCATTACACCTTGAATGCGGTCGACTATTTCGAAGAGATCATCATTCAGCCGTTCGTAAATGAATATGCCAGTGGCCGTACGCCGTCCCCCTGTGTGCTGTGCAACCAGTATATCAAGTTCGGAATCCTCCACACCCGCGCCGAGCAGTTGGGCTGCACGCATGTCGGCACCGGCCATTACGTGCGTTTGGAGGAGCAGGCGGATGGCTGGCACCTGTTTCGCGGCCGCGACGCGAAAAAGGATCAATCCTATTTCCTTCACCGCCTCTCGCAAGAACAACTCGCCCGCAGCCGGTTCCCGTTGGAAGGCTGGAGCAAGGATCGCGTGCGCGCCTATGCCGAGGAGCGCGAGCTGCCAGTGTCTACCTCCAGCAAGGCGGAAAGCCAGGATCTTTGCTTTATCACTGAGGCCGGGCCAGCCCCCTTTGTCGAAAAGTATCGTCCGGAACTGAGGCGCGCTGGCCCGATCCTCCGGGCGGAAGATGGCCAAGCGCTCGGCGAACATACCGGTATTCATCGCTACACGGTCGGGCAACGCAAGGGGCTCGGCATTGCCTCGACGGCGCCCCTCTATGTAAAGGAGATCGATCCGGTCACCAATACCGTATTCGTTGATTTTCGGGGCCGGGTACAGCGTGAGGGTTGTCTGGTCGATGATCCGCACTGGATTGCCGGACACCCGCCCGATCCGGATCGCTCGTATGCAGTGCGGCTGCGCTACCGACATGCGGGGGCCGTTTCCCGTTACCGTGAAATTGAGCCGCACCAGTTGGAACTGTCGTTCGATGAGCCTCAGTTTGCCGTCGCGCCGGGCCAGGCCGCCGTGTTTTATGACGGCGATGAAGTGCTGGGGGGCGGCTGGATTCGCTAAGTCGCCAGCGTGCGCCGGAAGAATGAGCCATGAATTTGATTCTGATTGATCCCAATGAGGTTAGCCCGCGCGGCAATGTAGCGCTGAGCGATCAGCGCGCCGTCCATATTCGCGAGGTGTTGAACGGGCGCGAGGGACAGTCCCTGCGCGTCGGCTTGCTGAACGGTGCGACGGGGACAGGGATGATCCGGTCGGTGCGCGATGACGAGGTAACGTTGCGCTGCGTCTTCGGGGCCGAGCCGCCGCCGATGCCGCAAGTGGATCTTTTGTTGGCGTTGCCGCGCCCGAAGGTGATGAAGCGGCTGTGGGCTCCGCTGGCGGCCATGGGCATCGGGCAACTTTTTCTGGTGAATGCGCAGAAGGTTGAGCGGTACTACTTTGACTCGCATGTACTTGAGCCCGAATTCTATACGCTGCGTATTCGCGCAGGACTGGAGCAGGCGATGGATACGCGTCTGCCGCAGGTCCGCATTTGCCGTCAATTGAAGCCGTTTATAGAGGATGAGCTGGATGAGTTGGTTCCGGGAGCACAGCGATTGGTGGCGGATCCGGCCGCCGAGGCGCGGATTAGCGATGTGGTCAAGCCGAGCCGCACAGATCGTGTGCTGATGGCGATTGGACCGGAAGGCGGCTGGTCAGCGTTTGAATTGGACCTGCTTCGCGAGCACGGATTCCAGCTTGTGGGGTTGGGCCCCCGGATTCTGCGCACCGATACGGCTTGCGTGGCTTTACTGGCCTTGGTCAACGAAGCCCTGCGCGAATCCTGACCGCATCGATCATTAAACGAAGAACACCGAACGAATGTTTGATCCCTTCCGCCATTTCCGTTATATCCAACGCACCTGCTGCCAACAGAATGTGTAACCGGGCGTCCAATCCATCCGCCCCCATTACGGAGATCGCCGACATGACAAAAATTAAGCGTGCCCTAATCAGTGTATCGGACAAAAAAGGGATCACCTCCTTTGCCGCCGGTCTCAGTGCCGCCGGCGTGGAGCTGGTCTCCACCGGCGGCACCGCCAAAGCGCTGCGCGACGAGGGCTTGACGGTGCGCGACGTCGCCGATCTGACCGGCTTTCCCGAGATGCTGGACGGCCGCGTCAAAACTCTGCATCCCCTCGTGCACGGTGGCCTCCTATATATACGCGGCAACACCGCCCACGAGCAGACGGTCGCCGACCACGATATCCCCGCCATCGACCTCGTCTGCATCAACCTCTATCCTTTCGAGCAAACCGTCGCCCGCGAAGACGTGTCCTTCGACGAGGCCATCGAACAAATCGATATCGGCGGACCCGCCATGCTGCGCTCCGCAGCCAAAAACATGCGCGCGGTCACTGTCGTCACCGATCCCGCTGACTATGGCCGGGTGCTTGCCGAGCTGGCCGAACACGATGGCGCCACCACCGAGGCCCTGCGCATCGAACTCGCCCAAAAAGCCTTCGCGCGCGTGGCATCCTACAACGCCGCCATCGCCGCCTATCTGGCCCGCAAGATCGATAACAAACGTGAGGCGGCGCCCTGGGTCATGACATTCGATCGCGGCATTCCGCTCCGCTACGGCGAGAACCCGCATCAGGATGCCGCTTTATATAAGGAGGCCGAGCCCGGCGAAGCCTGCATCGCCCATACCGACCAACTGCACGGCAAACCGCTCTCCTATAATAACTATCTCGACGGCGATGCCGCGCTCGAAGCCGTCAAGGAACTGGCCGGCGAACACGGCGTTGCCATCATCAAGCACAGCAACCCGTGCGGCTACGCCACCGGCAGCTCACTCGCCGCCGCGCTGGAGGCGGCTTGGGCCGGTGACCCCGTTTCCGCCTTCGGCAGCGTCATCGCCGTCACGCGCAAAGTCGACCTCGCCAT
Source organism: Kiritimatiellia bacterium (assembly GCA_007126995.1). GTDB lineage: Bacteria > Verrucomicrobiota > Kiritimatiellia > SLAD01 > SLAD01 > SLAD01. Next base: position 6,498 of record SLAD01000392.1, read on the forward strand.
GGCGGAATGTTTGAAAGGACGCTTCGTCGAAGTTCTGATCGCGCCTGATTACGACGAGGAC
>SLAD01000240.1 GCA_007126995.1 Kiritimatiellia bacterium
AAGCGTTTAGCTACTGACTTACGTGTTTTTTGTTTAGGCATAATAATCCGTCCATGTGCCAAGTTTGGAAAAACTGGTTACCAATTGAAGCAGCGTCTTCTACGATAATTTTGTACGCGTGTCTAGCTAGAATCGCAAAAAAACCGGGCACGGGCCGGAACAAACGGTCTAATCGCCCATTTTCTCGTATTCTCAGCGAGGCTTCAGCGTTATTTCCTCCGGATCCGCCGGGTCCACGTCCACGACGACCGTATCACCTTCCGTGAACTGGCCATCCAGTAGCGCCGTCGCCAGCACATTGATGATTTTCCGTTGCAACAGACGTTTCAACGGCCGCGCACCAAAAGAGGGATCGTAACCTTGACGAGCGAGCGCGTCGGCTGCGGCATCCGTCAGTTCCAATGTAATCCGTTTATCCTGCAGATAACGCTGCATGGCCTGCAACTGTACATTGACGATGGCGCGGATTTGTTCCTGATTCAGGCTGTGGAAGATGATGATCTCATCTATCCGGTTGAGAAATTCCGGTCGGAACTCGCGCCGCAACAGCTCGGTGACTTTGTGCTCCATGTCCTCATAGACTTGGTCGCCCGGCTTCGTGTCGGGATGGCGGTCCAGTGTGTCGAGGATGATGTGACCGCCGATGTTGGAGGTCATAATGGTCATGGTATTGGTGAAATTCACCGTTCGGCCATGCCCGTCGGTTAAACGGCCATCGTCCAGGATTTGCAGCAGGACGTTGAATACGTCCGGGTGCGCCTTCTCAATCTCGTCAAAGAGCACGACGGAGTAGGGCTTGCGCCGGACATGCTCGGTCAGGTAGCCGCCCTCATCATAGCCGACATACCCGGGCGGAGCGCCGATCAGACGACTGACCGTGTGCTTCTCCATAAACTCGGACATGTCGATGCGAATCATAGCGTGTTCATCGTCGAACAGAAATTCCGCCAGTGCGCGAGCCAGTTCCGTCTTGCCCACGCCGGTCGGCCCCATAAAGATGAAGGAGCCGAGCGGCCGGTTGGGATCTTGCAGGCCGGAGCGAGCGCGCCGCACGGCGTTGGACACCGCCTCCACCGCCTCGCGCTGACCGATCACGCGCTGTTGCAGGCGCTCTTCCATCTGCAACAGCTTCTCTTTTTCACCTTCCAGCAAGCGACTGACCGGGATATGGGTCCATGTGGCGACCACAGTGGCAATGTCCTCCGCGTCGACTTCCTCCTTCAGCATCTTCTGCTCCTTTTGGAACTCGCTTAGACGGGCTTTCGCCTCGGTAATCTGTTTTTCGGTCTTGGGAATCAGGTCGTACATGATCTCCGCCGCCCGTTCCAATTCGTTGTTGCGCTTGGCTTCCTCCTCGCGCGTGCGGAGCAGGTCGAGCGACTCGGTCAGAGAGCGGATTTCGCTGATCAATTCCTTCTCGCGGCCCCAGTGGGCCTTCATCCGGGCGCTTTCATCGCGCAAGGTACTGAGTTCGCCTTCCAGCTTGGTCAGCCGCTCCTTCGATTCCTTGTCTTTCTCTTTCCGCAGCGCTTCGCGTTCGATTTCCAACTGCATGATGCGCCGGTCAACCTCATCGATTTCCGTCGGCATGCTATCGATTTCGATCCGGAGTCGGCTGGTGGCTTCGTCGACCAAGTCGATGGCCTTGTCGGGCAGAAAGCGATCGCTGATATAGCGATCGGAGAGAGTGGCCGCCGCGACCAAGGCGCTGTCCTGAATGCGCGCGCCGTGATGGACCTCGTAGCGCTCGCGCAGGCCACGCAGAATAGCAATCGTGTCCTCGACGGTGGGCTCATTCACCGCCACGGGCTGGAAGCGTCGCTCCAAGGCGGCGTCTTTCTCGATATACTTGCGATACTCATCAAGCGTGGTGGCGCCGACGCAACGCAGTTCGCCGCGTGCCAGGGGCGGCTTGATCATGTTGGATGCATCCACGGAGCCTTCCGCCCCGCCGGCCCCGACGAGCGTATGCAATTCATCGATGAAGAGAATGATGCGGCCTTCCGCCGCCGTGACCTCTTTCAAAAAGGCCTTGAAGCGATCCTCGAATTCGCCGCGATACTTAGAGCCGGCCACCATCGAACCGAGGTCGAGCGAGACGACCTGCTTGTTCTTGAGCGTCTCGGGCACGTCGCCGGCGATGATGCGTTGGGCCAGGCCCTCGGCGATGGCGGTTTTGCCGACGCCGGGCTCGCCGATCAGGACGGGATTGTTCTTTGTGCGGCGGGACAGCACCTGAATGACGCGCCGGATTTCGGCGTCGCGGCCGATCACGGGGTCCAGCTTGCCTTTGCGGGCAGCTTCGGTGAGATCGCGACCATACTTCTTGAGCGTCTCGTATTTGTCTTCCGGGGCCGGATCCGTGACACGTTGACTGCCGCGCAGATTCTGCAAGGCCTTCAGTACGCTTTCTGCCGTTAACCCCAGCGGAGCACCGATCTTGGCGAGTGCACTGTCCTTACCTTCCAGCGCGCCGAGCAGGAGATGTTCCGTGCTGACGTACTCGTCCTTCATCTTCTCCGCCAGATCGAAGGCGCGATCCAGCGCAGACTTTAAGGCGCGCGAGATATAGCGCTCGCTCGAAGCACCCTCGACTTTGGGCTTTTGTTGCAGCGCCTCTTCGATGCGTTGCGCCAGGGCGGAGCCGTCAATGCCAAGTCGTTTCAGTATCGGGCCGACCACGCCCTCTTCCTGTTCGATTAATGCCAACGCCAAGTGCTCGACGTCCACTTCGGCATGGTTCTTTTGCGCCGCCAATCGCTGGGCGCGATGAAGCGCTTCCTGTGATTTTATGGTTAATCGATCCATCTGCATGGCTGCAATCCCCTGATATACGGTTCTCCTTAATGCTATCAAAATTGCCCCTCAAAACAATAGCGGGACACAGGATTAGACAGGAGCCGATATCGATTTGTTCAGCAAGCGCGATTAGACGGATTTGCCATCCAGCCCTGGTAGGGCGCGTTCCGAACGCGCCGTTCGTGTGCCGGAATCCCCACTTGATTCAGGTCTCCGATGGCCCTATCCTGTCGCTTCAACCGTAGATCACAAAACCAAGGAGAGCACAGCATGCATAAAATTCTATCCGTCGTTTGCGTCCTCAGTTTCACGTCTTCTTTGGCCTTGGCGCAACCCAGTGCAGAAGAGCTGGCCACACGCATTGAAGCGGCTCAGGCGCGACAACTGGCCGACATCAACAGTATCACCATCCGCACGGAGATGAGCACGCCCATGGGGGACATGCCGAGTTCCACACGCTACGTGAAAGAAATGAAAGACGGCCAACCGGTTTTGCGCCCCGTAGGTGATGATGACATGAACGTCGCGGGCATGCATGATGACACGTTGACGCGTTTGACTCGCAATGCCAGTAACATCGAATCCGTGCGCCATGACGGACGTCAATCGTATCGGATCTTGGTTGATGATGCCGAATTCCTGCGCTCGCTGGATGAGCTGCAGATGGGTGATGAAATGATGGAGGATGATCTTACCCCGAAGGAGGCAACGGTTTGGGTTAATGCGGATGACTATACCGTCCAACGTATGCGATTCATCCAGATCGGCCCGCAGGGTGGCGATGTGACGGTGCAAGTCGATTTCAGTGATTACCGCAGGCACCGTGGATTGCCCGTGGCGCATAGCGTGAACCTCAGCATCGACGGGATTGATCAGATGATTTCCTCCGAAGAGGCGGCGATGGCACGCGCTCAGATGGAGGAACTGAAAGCCCAACTCGAAACGATGCCCGAGGCACAGCGGGCTATGATCGAGGCGCAACTTGCCCCGCAGATCGCGCAATTCGAGCAGATGATGTCCTCCGGTGGCACCGAGATGGCGATCCGCGTGGTCGACGTCACCGTGGAGTGATAGCTGCAGAAGAGAGGGATGAGGGGTGAAAGCTGAAAGCTGAAGTCGTGATACGGGATCTGTGAATCGGGATTCGGGATGAGTTCCTCCCCTATGCCTAAGAGTGGTCCGCATCGCCGGCAATCTCGTATCCTGTATCTTGTATCCCGAATCTTGGAGTACGCACTCCGGGAACACCGAGCACCAGCTCGGCATGAAGGATCACGCCGTCAGGCGGGTATCGGGACGGAGTCGAGAAATCTCAAGTCCCACCAACACCCTCGAGCTGGCGCGCAACCCGTCTGTTAGGCTCCTAGTGCCCTTCTTCGAACGGGATCTCGCCGCGTGCTTGCAGGGAACGCCAGATCTTCTCCGCCGTGAACGGGCCGGAACGCAACCGCACGCCGCATGCGTTATAGATGGCGTTCCCAATCGCGGGCAGTGGCCCGTTAATCCCAATCTCGGCCACACTCTTGGCCCCATAGGGACCGGTCTTCTCGTAGCTCGGCACCAGAATGGTCTTCATTTCCGGCAGATCGCTAAGCGTATAGAGTTTGTAGTCGCCGAAGTTGGGATTCACCATGCGCCCCTTGTCGTTGAATAGATACTCCTCGGTCAGGGCATAGCAAATCCCGTTCATCACCGCGCCCTCGACTTGGCCTTCCGCCAGTTTCGGGTGAATCGGTGTGCCGCAATCGGCGGCCGCCACGTATTTCATCACCCGGACCTGCCCGGTCAAAGTGTCCACTTCCACCTCGGCGAAGTGGGCGGCAAATGGTGGCGGCGAATGATGCACAATCTTCGATGAAATATCGCCAATCTGAAATTGATTGGCGGTATACATGGAGTAGAGCGCAATTTCAGAGAACGTCACCTGCTCGCTGTCATCCTTCCGCTTCACCACGCTGTCCTCGATCATCAACTCGTTGACTTTGCAATCCAGCATGTCGGCACCCACCTTGAGGATCTGTTTGCGCACCTTTTGGGCGACATTCTGCACGGCTTGACCGCTCAAATAGGTCGTGCTCGAGGCGTAGGCGCCCACATCGAACGGCGTCATGTCCGTGTCCGAGGAGTAGACAATGATCTTATCGAGTGAGGTGCCTAATTGTTCCGCCGCGATCTGCGCCAAGACGGTATCGCTGCCGGTGCCCAGATCCGTGGCGCCCATCAACAGGTTGAAGGAACCGTCCTCATTCATCTTCAGCGTGGCCGCACCCATGTCGATTTCAGGAATGGCCGATCCCTGCATCAAGCAAGCCATGCCGAGACCTCGTCGGTAGCGACCCTTCTTCGCGGTATGCGGCTTGCGTTTGCGCCAGCCGATTTCCTTCGCCCCGGCTTTAATGCAGCGGGCCAGTTCACAACTCGTGATGGCCTGATCCACGCCTTCGCGGCCTTCGCCCAAGGCCCGGAAGACAGGCGAGGTCTCGCCGCTCTTGATATGGTTCATGGAGCGGAACTTGAGCGGGTCCATGCCGATTTTTTCCGCCAATTCGTCCATGGCGCTTTCGTACGCGAACGCGGCCTGAGTCGCGCCATACCCCCGATACGCTCCGCCCGCCGGCAAGTTGGTGTATACGGCCATGCCCAGGAAATGAATGTTGGCGCAACGATACAGCGGCAGCATTTTGCTGCCACTGTTGCACACCACGGTCAGCCCTTGACTGCCGTTCCAGCCGGTATTGGACGTCGCATCCAGGCCCACTGCCGTGATGGTCCCGTCTTTCTTGGCGCCCATGCGCAGACGCATCAGCATCGGATGCCGCGTGCGCGACGCCACAAACTCCTCTTCCCGCGTGTATTCCCAATAGACCGGACGCTTGGTGCGCAAGGCCATCATTGCCACCACATCCTCCAGTACGATTTCCTGCTTGGCGCCGAAACCGCCGCCGATGCGCGGCTTGATGACCCGGATGCGCTGCACCGGTATCCCCAACGTCTGCGCCACGATGCGGCGACAGTGGAAAGGCACCTGCGTGCTCGTCGTGATGATGATGCGGTCCTCGCGATCCAGCCAGGCCATCGATACGTGCGGTTCCACTGGACAGTGCTGGGCGTAATGATTGTAGAAGGGCAGGTCCACCGCTTCATCCGCTTCAGCCAAGCCCTGTTCCATATCGCCGATTTCCATGTCCACCTTGGCGGCCATGTTGCGGGCGGGATCATAGGGCACTGGGATAACAGCCTTCGCCTCCGGTTCATCATGAATGACGGGAGCGCCGTCCTTCATCGCGTCTTGAATTCGGAACACCGGTTCCAACACCTCATACTCGACCTGAATCGCTTTCAGGGCGGCTAGCGCAATCTTCTCCGTCTCCGCCGCCACGGCCGCCACGCGGTCGCCGACGAAGCGCATCTTGCTGTCGAACATGAACGTGTCATACGGCGAGGGCTCAGGATAGCCTTGGCCGGCGGTGGTATGCACAATGCGGGGTACATTGCCGTGATACAGCACCGCGTGTACACCCGGCATCGCCTCGGCCGCCGATATATCGATCGACTTGATCCGGGCATGGGCATGCGGGCTGCCCAACATCTTGATCACCAAGGCATCGGCCGGTTTGAAATCCCCCACATAAGCGGGCTTGCCCAATGCCAGCGACAAGGAAT